>JAYUYU010000789.1:0-9370 GCA_043752365.1 Myxococcales bacterium
GCACCTCGACTACCTCAACCCCATCGAGTTCGAATTGCGATCCAAAAATCAGCAGTGCGTGGCATAGTCATGCTGTCCACGGACTCGGGGGAACTTCACGGCGCCTGCGTCACGCACAAAGCCGAGCACCAGACAACGGCGACACTTTCGCCGTGGGCTACGGCTCGATGCCACCCAGCTGGCGAATACGATACAACCGAAAGCGACCCGCTTCGACAGCCAGCTCGGCCACTGCAGTCTTGCAGCGAGGATTTCGCTTCACCGGGTCGACAGCCAGCCCCCCCTGGACGAGAACGTAGTCGTAGAAGCGCCCATGCTTTTGCATGCTGAAGTCACGTGCGCCGTTCCAAGCCGTCTGCGGCAGCCGACGCTCGGAACGGTACAGCAGCGGAATTGACGCGTTGTCGAACAGGTGCGGATCGTAGCCGCCCTTCATGGACGCGATGTACGCGTGGATCTGGTTGAACGGATCGAGCTTCATGACCGGGTCCGTGTCGTCGAGCTCCAGCGGCAAGTACGAGCTGTTCGGCTTCACGTGGGCAATCACGTCCAGAAAGGGACGCGAGCGTAGGCTGTAATCCGAAATTTGCGAGGCAATCCGTGTTTGAAAGAAGGCGAAAGCCAAGACGCCCGGCAAGAGCAGCCAAGCGTGCCTGCCGCGCAGCATCAACCGCGGCAAAAATAGCAGTCCGCCCAGCGCATAGGTGGCGTAGCGCGGATAAGTGAACCAGTGCGAAACCGGTCCGGTGATAGACATGGGCAATGCCGCGTACAGCAGGAACGGCACGAGAAAGAACGCCAGCGCAGGGTCCACACGCCAGCCGTCGTTCTTTTCGGCGCGAACACCTGCCACGGCCACGAGTAGGAGCGGCCCGAACAGCAGCACCACGAACGCCAGCGACGACCCGAGCTGATCGGTGGGCCTGATCTGGTTGTCCAGCGTGTAGTGAAAGAACTGCGCCAGCTTCTCGGGGTAGCTGTCGAAGCCGAACGTGAAAGGCACCGAAGGGCCGGGCTTCCCGAGCCGCATGGACGCGGCCAACCACGGCAAGATCACGCTCGAGATCCCCGCAGCGCAGGCCAACGGCCCGCGCAAGCTCTGCCACCTCCAACTCCACCGCATGAGCACGAGCACCGGACAAATGCAGGACAAGTAGATGGCGGCCTGCGCGTGCGTGAAGGCCACGATGGCGCTAAGGACGAAGACAGCGATGCACTCCTTGAGGGTGCGCGCGGTCATCAGCCAGGCCGCCGCCCACAGCGCCAAGTTCATGCCGAGCAGGAAAGCCGCCCAACCAGCGAACAGCACGAAGCCCCAGCACAGCAGAAACGCCCACAAGCCGAGCCGAATGTCGCGCCCCAAAGCCAACAGCACGCGCATGGTGGCGAGCGGCAAGGTGAGGGCGGTTACGGCAACCCAAACCTTGGCCGCGTTGAGCGCACCTATCACCGGCGAGAGCGCCGCGACCAACAGGTAGGTAGTCCAGTACGGGATCGGCGCCAGGTTCAGCTTGTAGTGATAGGCGGCCAGACCCTTGCCCAGCGCCGTCGGCCAGAGCAGCGCAGCTGCGGCGGTGCTGTCCGGCAAGTCCGAAAGAGGCATGAATGGGCTGAGGAACAGCGGCACGCACGCCAGCACCATCAAGCTCAACGTAGCGATTAGCAGCGGTCGATCGTCGGCCAGGGCGCTGAGCAAGACCGAACGTCGCAGCAGCTTCGCCAGGCGCGCGGCAGCGCTCGGCTTGGTCACGGGAGCTGCCGCTTCACGGCCCGTCGTCGGAAGCATCCGCTCGCTCACGCTGACCCTCGCTCACCGCTCGCCATGGGCGACCCATAGCGCAAGTCCGCTGCGCTGCGCCACCTGCTTCAAACCCAACCCCGAAAGCGCTCGGTTGACCGGAAAACAGCCAGGATTTTGCACCGCGGCATCGACTTGCGAGGCGTACATCGAAAGATCGGTCTTCTTGCTAACCGGCTCCAGGGGGTGCGGAAAGTCGGACTGGGGTCGCGGGCTCGAAAGCACCGTGACCTTCAGATCGCGGAAGCGATAGAGCCCAGCCGCGTACGAGTTGCCATTGCAGTCGAGGATCAGGACTCGGTCGTGGAACTCGGCTGGTGGCGGGCGCGTCGCTGGCACTTCTCCCAAGAGGTGGCCGCCACCGAGGTTGGTCACGTTGCTGGCGTAGCGATGGGCGAACAGGTGAAACGCCAGATCACCGGCAAACGAGTCAGTCGCACGACTCAGCTGAGGGGCCCAAAACAGGTGGGTCACGCCGAGCCTTCGATACAAATCGTACATCTCGAAGGGCGCCGGAGCCTGCCCGTAGCTGACCCCACCCTGCCACGGACCCCAATCCGACACAGTGGCCACCCCGAGCCCGAGCTGAATATGCTCCTCGTGTACGAGCACTATCGCGCTGCGCTTAACCAGCTTGCGCACGCGACCGAAGTCGCCGAAATCATCGAAGCGCTCGCTGACGGCCCCGCGGTAGCCGGAAGAGACGAGTTGAATCACCGCGGTCAGCGGTGTGCCGCCCAGCATGGCGTGCCCGGGAATGAACGGCACGTCTCCACCCCACACCAGCTGCGCCGAGCCCAGCAGCAGCACCGCCACGCGCGACGCCAGCCCCAACCGCCAGGCGCTGATGGCGACCGCCGCGACGCCCGCCGCCATCCACGGCAAAAACGCCTGCAGGTAGCGGTCCTGATGGAAGATCCAGTACCAGGCCAAGATCGCCACGTGCCCGCATGCGTACAAACTCACCGTGCGCCACGGCCTCTTCAAGAACAGCAAACACGGCACGGTCAAGGTGAACAACGAGCCGAAGACCGGCAGATTGCGATGAAAGGCCGGCCAATCGTTGGGAATAAACGAATAGGTGGCCACGGCCTTCAACGTCGCCAGGACACCGCGCCAGGAGCGCTCGGCGGACCACTCGGGGCCCGTGAACGCCCAAAACCGATCCGCCGTGTCCGGCGTCCACGGCCGACTGGGAAACCACGCCGAGGCGAAGGGGTATACGGGATTGCCGTAGTAGACAACGTTTAGGAGCCAATGCGGTGAGGTGGCGGCCAGCGTCGTCACGAACACGACGCCCAAGGCGAACAGCGGTGCTTGGACAGTGCCTCCTTGCTTGCGCAGCGCGCGCACCAGCAGCACGAGCGCTCGGAACGCAACGGCGACGCTCGGTAGAATGACCAGGCCAACCGCTGTGTACTTGGTCAACAAAGGTCCCGCAAGCATCAGCCCGATCAGCGTGCACCAACGCAGGTCGAGCTCATGCCAAACGCGGAGCAGCGTCAGAAAGATGGGTACGGCGAAGAACGCCGCTACGTGATCGGCCGCGCCCAACAGGCTCGAGTCGTACAAGAAGATGCCGGGGAACGCGAACAGCGCCACCCACGACATGCGCGCCCGCCCTGGGCCGCGCACCAGCCGCCGTACCAACGACGGAATGCCCGCCAACGTTGCCAGAAAGAGCGTGAACTCCACGTGCGCCGCAAGCACGACTTGATCGAAAAGCGCCTGCTTGGGGATGGAGAACGCCCAAGAGTAGAGGTAGCTGGCCAAATGCGGAGTCGAGCCAGGGAACCAGCCTTCTTGGAAGCGCGAGATTCCGCCTGTCATGGCCCATCGCTCAGCGATTGCCAGGTGGTACCAGCGCGAATCGTAGGCCACATTGTTGGGCGTCAGGATCGGTGCGTACAACAACAAAAGCGAGATCACGCCCAGGCCGAACAAGCACAGCTCGAAGGCCCGCGCGAAGCCGGTGCGCTCGCGGGAAGTAGCGCGACCATGCCGGCGCAGACGCCGCCAGAAGCGCCAGCTGGAACGAGCGCCAGCCGCGAGCAGCGCGGCCGGCCACAAGAAGAACATCACGCTCGAATACCCGTGCAGCAGCCCCAGCACGAACCAGCCCAGCGCGAAGCTCAGCACGCCCAACGCGAACGCTAGCGTGAGGTGCTCGGGCAGCGGCAGCGTGCGTTTGAGCACCCGAACCAAGAGCGCATGCCCCGCGCTGAGGCTGGAGAGTGCGAACAACCCGCAGCACAGCCAATACGCAGCATAGCGAAAGAACAGCCACTGCCCGATCGGGTAGTGCTCGTTCATCTGCATCAGGAATAACGCCGTCCCGCCGGCCAGCACCAGCGCCATGCCGATGCCGCGCACGTGACGGAGCAGACCCACGCCAACCATACCCAGCTCAGTTGTCGCGTGAAGCGACTGCCGTGAGGGCCGGCGATAGCGGCTTGGCCGGAGCCGTCTCGGCTCCTTCGAAACACACGTCGATGTCGACGGGGCCTAGCCGCTCGCGAATCTTCTCCTTCACTTCGTCGAGCGTCGACTCGGAATAACGAGCGGCTTTTTGGATGTAAAGCCCGAGGGTATCGGACGAGCGCGGCTCGACACGAAAGCGCCGCACTGCGTAACCGTACTGGGCGAACAGCGCCGAAAAATAGCCGAGCGGCACGCGAGCGCCATCTTTGCCGGACACCGTGCCGCCCACGCGACCCCTGACCATGCCGATGCGCGGCAAGCCGCGCGCATTCGGAAAAGAACCATCCGGTCCCATCGCCACCGCGCGGTCACCTGTCGCGTAACGCAAGAATGGCATGCAGCGGTTGTTCAGGTCGGTAACGAACAGCTCACCTTGCTCGCCCAGACGAGCGGGACGACCGTTCACGAGCAGCTCGACGATGAAGCCCTCGGCCGCCACCAACAAGCCGTCGTGCGCGTCACCCTCACAGGCAATATCGGCAAATTCACCGGTGCGGTAGAGGCTGAACACCCGGCAGCCGAAGACGGCCTCGATTTGCGCGCGCGCCTCGGCCGTGAGCTCCTGACCGTGCGCCAGCACGGCTTTCGCTTGAAAGGGTCCGCCGCCCTGCCCAGCCAGGTGCTCGCCCAACACGCTGAGCACCTCGGCGGAGCCTTCGATCAACGCAGCCCGATGCTTCACCAGCTGGCGGACATGCGAGGCCAACGTTGCGTCGTCTAACGTGAACGCCGAGAGCAGCAAACGATTGGCGAAGCGCGCCTCGGTGTGCGCGCGAGCGGCGTGCACATCGGACAGGCCCAGGCCCTCGTTCCAAAAGGACGCTACCGGGCTACCGAAGCGATAGCCCGTCCAGTCGCGGAAGCGCAAGGCGGCCGCCCAGCGAAACTCGAGCGCGCCGCGGTCGGCGAACGCGACGAACGGCTCGCCGCTCTGACCAGACATGCTGGTCTTCATCAAGTCACCTTGCGAGACCCCTTCTTGCATGATGTCGAAGTACAGATGCTGCCGCACGTCCGCCTTGGTCAAGATGGGCAACTTGGCGAGATCACTCGCCGTGCGAATGTCCTCGGGGTGCAGACGCAGCTCCTGCATCTTGGCGCGATAATAGGGAACGCTGCGGTACACGTGGCGCACGAGCCGGCGCAGCTTCTCGTCTTGCAGGTCGGCAACCTGCTCGGGCGACAGCCACTGCGTCGAGCTGAGCGTCTCGTAATAGCCTTCCGCGTTGCGCGCGCGCACCGTGTGGGTGCGCGGCAACGCCGTCACGGCAGCGCGAAAGCGCGCCGGGTTGGCGCGTCTGGATGGCGGTTCATCGACGCCGGCTCCCTCTTTCGTGAGGAAATTGCGGGCGAGATCGTGAGGCTCGGTCGTGACCCGGTACTCCCACAAGGCGGTGCCGACATCGACCAAGCAGCGCGCTGCCGCTCGATACGCGCGACCCTCCAAAAACGACTGCCCCTGCTTGCGATCTTCGAAAACGGCCTCGATCTCGCGATACGAATAACCCTTCGCGTGCGCCGCCACCATGATGAAGGACTGCCAGTAACCGTAGCTGCCCTTGTAAGTGAGAAGGTCCTGGATCACCTCGCGCGAACAGCACACGAAGCCCGACTTGTTGTCGCGGAGTGACATGCCGAACGCGGCGTTTAGGATGGTGTTGAAGCCCCGCGACAACGAATAGCGCGCGCCACGCTCGCGCCCCACCGAGCTGCGCCAACCCTGCACGACGTCCACGCTGTAGTCGAGCAGCGTCCGGTACAGGCGCAGGATATCCTCCGGCTGGTACTGCAGATCGGCGTCGATGATGGCAACGGACGCCCCACGCGCCGCGTTCACGCCGGTGTGCCACGCGCCGGCCATACCACGGTTCACCCGATGAAAAACGCCCACCACCCGGGCATCCGCCTGCGAATGCTCGCGGATTACGCGCGCCGTGGCATCGGCCGAACCGTCATCCACCAACACCAGCTCTCCGCGGAGCCCGCCGGTATCGAACATCCTGAGCACCCGCTGGGCGAGCTCAGGAATGTTCAGCTCCTCGTTGTAACAAGGCACGACGACGGACAGGTCCAGGCTAGGGGCAAGCTGCCGCTGGCTCTCCGGTCCCGCGCTGCGGTTAGCAGTCATAACGCCAGCGTTCCTTCCTCAGAGTCCTTCAGGAGACGTCAGGCCTTGCGAGCCCGCACGCTGATCCCGGATTCCTGAATGTCCATGTGCTCTATCGTCAGGTTCTCTTCTTTGCACCACTGCTCGACCTCCTCCTTGGTGTGCCGATGGGCATGCAGGGGGTGGTACCAGTCGAAGTTGGTGATCACGTTGGAGTCCCAGTCCATCGTATCGTTCCAGTAGCATTTGAACCAGTTCCAGTAGATGAGGCGCTGCAAGTCTTGTTTGCCCGCCTTGATGCCAAGAAGCGGAATATCCTGCGGCACGTCGACGGTGATCTTCAAGTCGCTCATCATCTTGCCGAACGCGGTGATCGACTCCGACACCTTCATGCACTCTGCCGGGCTCATGTGCACGGTGGTCGCGCGGATGTGATCGTCGCAGAATTCGCGAGTGGCAGCCTTCACCTTGTACACGTAGAAATTGATGTGGCCGCCTGGGGCGAGGCGCGTGCACAGGTGTCGCAGCGACTCACGCGTGTTGGGCGTGTGGTGAATGACCTGGTCGCAGGCAATGAAGTCGAAGAAACCTTCGCTGAACGGCAAGCGCGTGAGATCGCCCTGCACGAAGTTGAGGTTGCCAACTTTGCCCAAGTCTTTGTAGGCGGTACGCACGCCGTAGCTGATGTCTAGGCCAAAGATGGTGGCCTGCGTGTTGCGCGAGTACATCTCGGCGTCGCGCCCGTGGGCGGTGCCAGCGTCCAGGATGCGCGTCTTGCCGGCCAAAAACTCCGCCAGCTTGACCTCGGTGCCGAAGCCGTAGCGATCGAGATACCACTGCAGGTAGTGGCCCAGAGTGGAGCTCCGGTAGTTGGTGGCGTTCTGCCACTTCCAGGAGAACGAATCGACGGTCTCCTGCTGCCCCTCCGAGAACTGATCGGCGCGGACCAGGGCCGGCACACCGCCGTCGACGGGATACACGGCGCCAGACGCGGCACAAAGCTTACCCGAGACGATTTCGTCGCCATCGAGGGTTGCATCAGACAGGGTCAACGGCTCGCCGCTCACCGGATCGCGAAGGAATTCAACCAGCGTACGTTTCATTTCATCCTCACTTTTTCGAGTCGTGTGCCAAAGCCAGCTGCTTCAAGCACTCCCCCAAGAGCACGTGATTCCAGTCTTTGCGATCGAACGCGCTACTCTTGAAGAGCCACTGATTCACCGGGGCCGGGAGACCGTGCTTGATGGTGCGCTGCGTGATGCCCAGGTCCTTACCGACCAGCTTTTGCAGCGCCTTGCGCAAGATCCACTTACCGTGCCCCTCGCGGTATTTCAGCCCGTCGGCAAGCTTGGCGGAGAATTCGACGATGCGGTAGTCCAGGAAAGGATTTCGCACCTCGAGCGAGCTACCCATGCTGAGCCGGTCCGCCATGACCAGGAGTGGCTGCATGAACACCGTGGCTTCCAGGTAACTCAGGTTCTGGCCCAAACTGCAGTTCGTTCGCCACAATTTGCCGAAATATTCGAGCAGTAGTGGGACGCCGGCTAGCCCCTGGCGGCTGGCCATGCGGCAGAAACGCTCGAGTGGAGAGCCGAAGTAGCGCGCGCACAACGTGCCGTAGGGCCCCGCGAAATCCGACGCGAGCTCTTCCTGCTCACGCAACAGAAGCTCGTTCCGATAGTAGCCGTTGAAGAGTTCGTCGGCGCCCTCCCCAGAGAGCGCGACAACGAAGCCGTCGCGGCGAGCGGCGCGGGCTAAACAGAACAACGGGAATACGCTGAAGCTTCCGACCGGGAACTCGATGTGCCTTGCCAGATCACTGAACGTGTTCAAGAACTCTTCGCGCGTCGGCACCACGATGCGCGGCTCGAAGCCCAGGCGCTCGGCGAACTCCAGCACCAGCTTGCGCTCGTTGATCGTGCTCTCGAACTCCTCGAATTGAATGGTGTAGCTGACGTCGAGCTTCAGGATCGCTTGAATCAGCGATGAGTCGACGCCGCCCGAGAGGAAGATGGTGACCGGTACGTCAGCCACCTTGCGAACTTTGCAAGCGTCGGAAAACAGATCGATGAACTGATCGATGGCCTTGTCGGGATCGGTAATCTCCGAGGTTGGCTCTGGGAAAGACCACCAGCGCTCGATGCGGATGTCGTTCTGGTTGGCGTCGTAGATGAGAAAGTGACCGCCCTCGAGGCTCTTGACGTTCGAGAACGGCGTGAACGAGTCGAAGTAAAACTCGAGTGCGTTACAGATAGGCACTTCCGCGAAGTCGAGCTCACGCAGCGCCTTGAGCTCGGAAGCGAAGCCGAGGCCACGTGCCCCGTGCGTGTAGAACAGCGGCTTCTTGCCCAGGCGGTCGCGCGCCAAAAACAACTTGTCGTCATGCCAAATGGCGATGGCGAACATGCCGTTGAAGCGGCTGAGACACGCCGGCCCCCACTCCAGATAGGCGGCTAACACCATCTCGGTGTCGGTCGGCGTCTCGAAGCGGTGGCCCTTGGCTTCGAGCTCGTGCCGGATGGCGAGCCAGTTGTAGATCTCACCGTTGAAGGCGATGACCGCGTCCCCCTTTATCATGGGGGTGGGCACGTCCGCCTTGTAGACCACGGAAAGGCGCGTCTGGCCGACGACCACCGAACGGCCGCTCTGCGACGTGACTACGACCCGACCTTGCTGATCGGGTCCGCGGTGGTGGAGGAGCCGCTCGGCGTCCTTGCTAACTAACTCGGGAGCGCCGCCAAAGATCCCGCACAAGGGACCCTCCTCTGTCGTGACCTAAACGACCCAAACATTCGAAATCGCAGCCTAGCACGGCCTTCATACCATGACATCGGCCGCCGCAAAGCCCAAATGACAACCTCCGGGCGGCCGTGTTAGACCAACCGCCGCGACGCCACGCATGGCCACAACCGACCTCAGTCTGGACCTCCCCCGTGCTGCGTCTGGGCCGATCAAGCAGCGCCCAGGCGTACAGTACCGAGACC
>JAYUYU010000790.1:0-3747 GCA_043752365.1 Myxococcales bacterium
CGCCTTCGTCATCCGGCCAATACTCGCCAGCCACTAACAGTTCCAGACCACGCCGAGCTGAAGACGGGCCTCCTGCGTGCGCTCATTCGCGACGCCGGCATGTTGGTCGAAGAGTTCGTTGAGGCCTTGCGGCGATGAACCCTGCGTCACCATCCGCCCGCGCCATCGTGATCGGTGCCGCCAGCTCGGAGCAGCTCTCGATGCACGTGACGCGGCGCGAATTTCCCGAGGCATCCGACTACTGGGACGGTAACTGGGTGTACGCGCGAGCGACTTGTTCCGGCGGCGCGCTCCGCAAACCGACGACCTACACCGACATCGACGGTGCCAGTCGCACCACTGGGAGCCCGAAAAACATCGTCGCCGAATTGTGTTCAAGTTGATCCGGAATGGCCCGCGTGCGCTTAGAGTCGTGACTTTATGACCACGCCCTCTCACCCAACGTGCCGGGCTCTCAATCTGCCGCTCGAGCATCAGCGCGCTGCCAAGCAGTTCAGGATCGTGGAGCGGGGTGACAAGCTCCTTGAGGACGCCAAGCGCCCTTGGCTACGTCCGCAGCGGACTCCATGAAGGTGAAGCTGCTCGCCTCGCCTTCAAATCTGGAGCTTGCGTGGCGTCGGATCACGACGGGCGGTAACCACCAGTACAAGCGCTACTTCCGCGCGCTGTACGTCGCGTACGAGGTTGCCCTCGAGGAAAATCTCGCCGACCTTCGGAAACGGCTCGAGGGCGGATCGTTCATACCGCGCCAGCCTGAGCGCGTCTACCTCCCGAAGGCGTCTGGCCTGCATCGCCCACTCAGCCTCCTCCACATCGAAGACCAAATCGTCTTGCAGGCTTTTGCGAATCTCGCCGCGAAGAAGCTGCACCCTCGAAGGAAGCCGCTGCAGTTCAAGGTCGTCTTCAGCAACATTCTCCAGCGCGACAGCAGCATCTTTTTTTTCAAGCGCTGGCAGGAGACCTACGCCGCTTTTCAAGGACGCATTCACAAGCACTACGACGCTGGCCTGCGCTGGGTGGGCGACTTCGACCTCGCCGCCTTCTACGACACCATCTCGCACGACCTGCTGCTCAAGACTATCTATCCTCGCACACCGAGCAACGGTGACATGGAATGGCTGTGCCACTGCCTCGCGACCTGGAGTTCGGAGACGGCGGCATCGCGGCACGGCCACGGCATCCCGCAGGGACCGCTGGCCTCGGACTTCCTCGCCGAGTGTTTCCTGTTGCCCATCGATGAGGCGCTCCAGAAGACGCCCGGTTACACGCGCTACGTCGATGACGTTCGTTTGTTCGGGAAGAACGAGGATGACGTTCGCGCCGCGATCATCCAGCTCGAGCGGCGCTGTCGCGAGCACGGGCTAATTCCCCAGTCCGGCAAGTTCGCGGTGAAGCACGCCGCCACCGTTGAAGAGGCTATGGGCATGTTGCCAAGCATCGGCGACCCACAGCGTTCGAGCGCGCCTGCGCGTGTGCCTGTGTCAAAGGCGCGTGCGCGGGAGTTGTTCATCTCATCACTAGGCGGGAAGCCGTACCGCGTCCAGGACAAGACGCGCCTCCGCTACGTGCTCTACCGCGCTGAGCCAGACACCGAGGTGCTCAAGCTCGTTTGTCGCCTCGTCCCGCACCACCCGGAACACGCCGACGCCTTTTTTGCGTACCTCGCGCGCTTCAGTCCTCGGAAGTCGATCACGAGCCTCTGCATCGAGTTGATCGACAAGAACCCCTACGCCTACGTGCGCGGAGAAGCGTGGATGAACCTCGCCGGACACCTGCAGTCCAAGCGTCCGCTCGACGCGCAGAAGCGCGACGGTTTGGTGAAGCGCGCGATCACGATCGCGAAGAAGCAACGGCCCGAGAACTTCACCGAGACGCTGGGGGCATGCCACTTCCTCGCCGTCGCCGAGGTGGTCGAAGCCAAGCGCTACAGCAGGTTTCTCAACTTCCAGCCCGCCCTCCTCCAGGCATTCGTCTCCGACGTGCTGCCCGACACCGCGTTCGCAGTCAACGGGGCCGCGCAGGCCTACCTGCGAACGAGCACCTTCGAGCCCGGGATCTCGATTTGCGCGAGAATCCACGCAATGGGGCTTGGCCCCGCGACGTTCAACGTCAAGCCATCAGCGTTGCCGTCGCAGGTGCTCAACACGATGAAGGCGCTCGGCATCATCGCTGTGAAGGGCGGCCCGGTGGATCCGATCGCCGAGCTGCTCGAGGCTCGCTACGACCTCAGTTCGGCACCGAGGTCATGGCACACGGTACTCGGGAAGGACTACGTGCATGCGCTCGGTCTGCTAAAGTTCGCCGACGCCGCGTTCAACTCCGGCTTCTCCTACTGGCTCGCGAACCAGAACTCGTTCCACCACGCGATCTTCCTCGCCCTTCAGCAACACCTCAACGCGACGGGCCACGCGGCAGCCCGCTCGTTCAAGAACAAGAACGGCGAGCTGCTGGACCTCGGCGTTATGCTCGACACGAGCAGCCCGTTCTCGAAGGCCTGCCCGGTGGTCGCGGACTGCTTCCGCGACATCAACAACCGGCGGAACCACCTCCCGAACTCGCACCCGTACGACAAGAAGAGCGCGGCGCACTCACAGCACCTCACCGCGAAGGAGCGGAACCGCTTCGTCCGCGACCTCAAGGCTGCGATGCCCGTGTTTGTGGGCTTGATGCCATGAGGCGGAACCTTCACGGCCCGCGTTCCCCCGTCCGGTTGCGCGCATAAGGCGCCCACACGTGCGCGCCGCCGCCCGCGACCGCCCACGCCCCGAAGCACCGCACTCGGTGCACCACGCGCGAAAGTGCGCGCCCTGGTGCGCTCGCGCGGGACAGGCTTCCAATGGTCAACGGTCTCGCCCAGCGTGGGACTATTGATCGTCGCGCCGCGGTCCCGGAAAACGGAGGGTCCGCCGTTGACGGCATCTCGGCTCCTCTCTCCCACGTGATCGAGAAGAGGCGCTCCTGGCGCCTGGAGCTGCGCGCAGCGCTCTCCGCGCGAACGCGGTCCTCGCGCACGCGCGGTCGCCGGCGTTGCGGTGTCCACGAGGGCGGCGCCTTGGGTGACCCGGGGCGCGCGTCAGCAACTTCTCGGGATAGTCTGAACTTTGATTCCGTTTTCGCGCCGGCGCGAGAGCGCGCCTCAGGCCAACTGCCACATCGGCGAGGTCCTCCATGGACCTGTCGTCCAAGTTGCTAAAAGTCACCGTGACACGGTCTGGGCCTTCATCATAAGAGTTTGCCGCTGATGGACAAGCTCTACGTTTGGCTGACCCACGAGAAGCCGCGACACCCACCAAAGAGCTTGATGGGCAAAGCCATCGCCTACACGCTCAAAAGCTGGCAAGCGCTCACGCGCTTCATCACCAACACGGAGATTCCGCCGGACAACAATCGAAGTGAGCGCGCCTTACGAGTCGTTGCTCTGGGGCGCAAAAACTTTCTGTTCGCCGGCGACATGGAAGCGGGCGAAAATCTCGCCGCGCTCTACACCGTCGTCGCGACCTGCGTCGCAAACGAACTCGATCCACTGGCGTACCTCACCGACGTGTTGATACGGCTGGACTCCACCTCGGCTGACCGAGTCGACCAGCTTTTGCCGCAAAACTGGGCAGCGCGACCGCCGTAAGTCAAGAACGGCCGTGACCGGACGGATACCTCGCAATGGACCCCCACGGCGCTGTGGCGACCGCCCGAGAACGCCGTCGAACTCAGTCCGGCTAACGTACCGCCGTTCAGCTGCGACCACGTCAT
>JAYUYU010000791.1:0-3745 GCA_043752365.1 Myxococcales bacterium
TCGCACATTCAGCACCCCGCTCAGCATCTCAAGACCGACATGCCGTTCCTGCTGGCTGGCGGTGGCGGCGGGCTGCGCACCAATCGCTGGCAGCAGAACGCCCACGTTTCGCACAACCAGCTGCTGGTTTCGCTGCTGAACCTGTGCGGGGACGAGCGAACCAGCTTCGGCGCAAAGCAGTTTGGTACCGGGCCGCTGGAGGGGCTCACGTGATGCGCCGGCTGACCACCACGGGCTTTGCGCTAACGCTGCTGGCGCTGGGTTGCGGCAAAACGGGCGCCAACGGCGCAGACGACGGCAACCCCGCGACCGCCGGCAGCGGCAGTGTCGACGGCTCCGGCGGCGAAACATCGCTCGAAGTGCCGAGCGCATGCGTCGGTTCTGGGCCAAGCCCGGGCTTTTCGCCGCTGAGCGCGCTCAGCTATTACGAGCTGAACCGCAGCATCCGCGCGCTACTGCCCGACGCTTCCGAGCTCGACGTGGCGCTGTGGCTCGTCGACGACGAACGCTCCCTCCCCTTCGCCAACCAGCCCCAGGACCCGCCGCAGGTGGAGGCGTTTCACCAGTTGGCGCACGCCGTCGCGCTCCGACTGAGTCAAACGCCTACCGCGATTCGCGCCGTGAGCGACTGCGATCCGGCAGTTTCGGGCGAAGAGACTTGCGCCCCCAAGTTCGTGCAAGCTTTCTTGGCGCGCGCGTACCGGCGCGCGGTGAACGCGGAAGATAAACAGGAGATGGGCGCCGTTTTTGCCGAGGGCAAGCGGCTGGGCGGCGACTTCGCGAGCGGTGTGCGCGCGGTGGTCGAGGTCGCGCTTCAAAGCCCCGACTTCATGTACCTGCTCGAACTCGGAAGCGACCAGAGCACGGGCGACAGCGTTGCCCTCACCGGCTACGAAAGCGCGGCACGCCTCGCCTACTTCCTAACCGGCGCGCCCCCCGACGACCAGCTCTTGGCAACCGCCGCCAAGGGCAGCTTCGAGCCCGAGACGCTCGAGAGCGAGGCGCGACGACTGCTAGGCTCGCCGGCGAGCCGTGAGCTTTTGAGGCACTTCTACGGCCGCCTGCTGGGCCTGACCGTCACAGAAAATGCCGAGTTCGGCTACACCGCGCCCATCGCCGCGCTCGCTTTGGAGGAGACCGGCCGCTTCGTCGAAGACGTCACGTTCGACGGCGCAGGCACCTTCCGCGCCTTACTGACCGAACCCAGCACATGGGTCAATGAACCGCTGGCAAGCTTCTACGGCTTCCCCGGCGTGACGGGCGACGCCTTCCAGAAAATCGAGCTCGACCCCAAGCAGCGTGCGGGCATCTTCACTCAAGCGGCGTTTTTGGCAGCAACATCATGGTCCGAAGAGCCATCCCCGATTCGGCGCGGCATGGGCGTTCTCACGAACTTGCTCTGCTACGAGATTCCGCCTCCGCCGCCCGACGTTCTTTCCTTCCCGCCACCCGACGTCCTACCCCCCACGCGGCGCGGGCGCTTGGAGCTGATGACGGCAGGTCCGCCCTGCCAGTTCTGTCACAAAGATTTGAATCCGGCAGGCTTCGCCTTTCAGCACTACGACGCGGTCGGCAAATGGCGAGATGCCGAGGACGGCCTGCCCATCGACGCGAGCGGCGCGCTGTACAAAACGGACGCCGCCGGCAAATTCGGCGACGCCGTCGAGCTGCTGCAGCGCATTGCCGAGAGCAGCGACGCCAAGCGCTGCTTTTCAGACCATTGGCTAACCCAGGCCTACCGGCGCCCCGGCGAAGCGTCCGATGCCTGCGCGCAAGAGCAAGTGTCGAAGGCCTTCGCCGACAGCGACGGCAACCTGGTCGAGCTGATGCTGGCGCTGGCTAAGAGCGACCACTTCAGATTCCGTCTGAAATCCGAGCTCAAGCCCTGAGGTTGACGCAGCCCCGACCGCGCGCGAGCCTGCGGGCGTGAAGTACGACGTGATCGTGATTGGCGGCGGGCCCAGCGGCTCGACGGTGGCGGCGCGGCTTGCTCAACGCGGGCGTCGCGTGGTCTTGCTCGAGAAAGAGCATTTTCCCCGCTTTCACATCGGCGAATCACTGCTGCCCTGCTCGATGCCGCTGTTCGAGCAGCTGGGCGTGATGCCGGCGTTGGTGGCGCACGGCTTCTTGCCCAAATACGCCGCGGAGTTCGTGACGGCGGATGGCAGGCTGACGCGGCGCTACGCCTTCGCCGACGGGCTGATTCCAGGCGCGCCGTCGGCTTTCGAGGTGGACCGAGCCGAACTCGACCACCTGCTGTTGAAAAACGCCGCCCAACTGGGGGTGGAGGTGCGGGAAGGCACCGCCGTCACGCGCTTCGACATCACCCGTGAAGGCGCAGAAGTGTCGGTCCGCGACGATGCGGGCACCGAGGCGCAGCTTTCGGCTCAGCTGCTGATCGACGCCAGCGGGCAGACCTCGTTCGTGGCCGGCAAGCTCGGCATGCGCGAGATGGACGCGGGGCTGAAGAACTTCGCGGTGTTTTCGCATTTCGAGGGCGCCGAGCGCCACGAAGGCAAGCGCGAGGGCGACATTTCGGTGGTCTTGGTACCGGGGGGCTGGTGGTGGGTGATTCCGCTGGCTGGCGGCCGCACCAGCGTCGGTCAGGTCGGGCCGGCCAGCATGCTGCGCGGTCGAAAGCCGGACGAGGCGTACTTTCACGAGCAAATCGCGGCCACGCCGTACTTGGCGAAGCGCTTGGGCAATGCCACGCGCGTCGCGGCGGTACGCACCATCTCGGACTACTCGTACGTGAGCAAGAAGCTCGCGGGAGATCGCTTGGTGCTGGTCGGCGACGCCGGCGCCTTCATCGATCCGGTGTTTTCGACCGGCGTGTACCTGGGTATGGTCGGCGCGTTTCGAGCGGCCGAGGCGGTCGACGCCGCGCTCACGGTCGGGCGTTTTTCACGGCGTGAGTTCGTGGCCTACGAGGCGTGGGTGTTCAAGCAGGTCGACGCTTACAAAAAGTTCGTCAAGGGCTTCTACAAGCCCGAGTTCGTCGAGCTGTTGATGGCACCGAGCGAATTCTTGGACCTGCGCGCCGCCATCACCTCGCTGCTGGCCGGCTTCGGCGTCGACAGGCCGGAAGTCAACGCTCGAGTGTTGGTGTTCTTGGGTTTGGCCAAGTTGAACAAGCGTTTCCCACTGGTTCCGCGCCTGAGTGGGCGACGCGACGCTTTGCCTGATAGCCCGTAACTGCCTCAACCCTTCGCGGTCGCGCGCGTCGGGTCGGTGATCCACTCGCTCCACGAGCCAGCGTAGAGGCGCGGCAACGGCAGACCAGCATGCGCGAAGGCCAAAACGTCGTGGCAAGCGGTTACGCCGCTGCCGCAGTACACGATTGCGTCTTCTGGCAACGTGCCGTCGAGCGCCCCGGCGAAGCGCTGGCGTAGCTCCGCGGGTGAACGGAACCGCGCGCCGTCCAAATTGCCGGCGAAAGGCAGGTTCACTGCGCCTGGAATGTGGCCGGCGACGGCGTCGATTGGCTCGACGTCGCCACGAAAGCGCTCGGGCGCGCGCGCGTCGAACAGCTTGCGTGACGACGATAGCGGCGTCGAAAGCTCCGTCGCCGAGACGATCAGCCCGGGACGCTCGTGTGGTGTGAAGTTGCCGACCGCGAGCGTGGGCAGCTCGTCGGTCACGGCGCGCCCCTCGGCGACCCAAGCCGGAAAGCCACCATCCAGCACCGCCACCGCGTCGTGCCCCAGCCAACGCAGCAGCCACCAAAGCCGCGCCGCGAACGCGC
>JAYUYU010000792.1:0-3742 GCA_043752365.1 Myxococcales bacterium
CGGTCTTCTCGACAGAACCCGACAAGTTAGTGCGAAGGCAGCCAGCGCCACCATACTGGACATGCGGGAGGGGTGCCTGCATCGCCGGCGCGCGCTGACATAAGTGCCGGCTCGCCATTCCGGCGACGAAGGAGGTTCCGATGGATTCAGAACGAGCGCGCTTGGCACACGACCTTGAGCTGGCTGGTCATTCTGCCAGCACCCAACGCATTTACATGGCTGCGGTGTGCGCATTCGCCGCCTTCCGCGGACGGCCGCTTGCAGACATGGATCAAGATGACGTTCGGGCCTGGATCCACGAGCTGCGGACGCGCGGACTGAGCGCTCAGCGACTACGCCAGCACTTTTCCGCCCTGAAGTTTCTCTACGCGCGAACGCTGGGGCGCCCTGGCGTCACGTCCTTTCTGTCTTGGCCCAAGGACAAGAAGCGGCTCCAACCGGTCTTGGCTGCAGAGGACGTTGCGCGACTCCTGAGGGGGCTTCTTGAGCCGAAATACAGGGTGTTCTTCACGTTGCTCTACGCGACCGGCCTGCGCCTCAACGAGGCGTGTCAGTTGACGACCGACGACATCGACGCCGATCGCGGGCTGGTTCATGTCCGCCGCGGCAAGGGCGGCAAAGAGCGCGCAGTGATGTTGACACCTCGCTTGCTGGGCGCGTTGCGTACCTACTGGAGATTTGTGCGTCCACCATCCCCATGGTTGTTCGCCTCGGGGCGCGGTACCCATCTCAACGCCGAGGTGGCCCGACTCGCGCTGAAGCGCGCCGCGGCCGCCGCCGGGCTAACAAAAGTCACACCCCGCACGCTTCGTCACGCCTTCGCCACTCATTTGCTGGAGGGAGGCACCGACGTGCGCGTAATCCAGGTCCTGCTTGGCCACGAGAGCATTCGTACGACGGCACGCTACGTGCGCGTCTCCCTGGAGGTGATTTCCAACACTGCGAGCCCATTCGATCGATTGGATTTCCAGCCTTAGGCAAGCCGTGCGCCACCCACCCAAACATGCGATGCGCATCGGCGCACGCCATCGCCGGGCTGTCCGAGAAGCCCGGACTCAGATAGAAGCAAAGGTCGGAATGAAGTTGCCATTCAGCGGGATGCACTCGGCATGACGCCTCTGGGGGGACTGCTCTTCCACGGGGCGACGCTCACCGAGCGGGACGACCTAGCGCCCGGCGCAGGCGTCGTGGGTCGGCCCGTCTGCGGTCGCGGCGCGTTGCTCGCCGATTTGGAGTTGAGGTTGGGCCTCGCCGCGCCGAAGGTGGCGCACGGCGTTCGCCTCCAGCATTGGTCACGGCGTCTAGCCAAGGTTGCTGAAGAGGGCCAGCGTTTCTACTCCGCCTCGTACGGCATTGATCCGATCGGAACAGCAGGGACGCTGCTGGCCTGGCGGGATGGTCTGGTCGACGCCGGTTGGAACGGGCAAGCCATCCCCGACGGCGGACCGAGACTGGAGGCGTTCGCCGAGCTGGAGCGCGGGGAAGACCTGCTTCTCGGCCGCGCCGACCGACTGCGCCGGGTCGAAGACGAGCTGGCTGCGACGGGCATTCGCCCTTGGGACGCGCTCGAGTTGGCGGAGCCGCAGGCGGCGTGGCCTGGGCGCTGGCGACGTATCTTTGCGCTTCTGGAAGGTCGAGGGACGACCATCCGCGTCGCCGTACCCGGGTTCCCTGGGGCGGCAGGCAACACCGATCTTTCACGGCTGCAAGCCTCACTGCGTGGCGAAGTGACGACGCATGGTTTCGGCGGTGACGGCTCGCTGGTGTTGCTCACGGGCGAGACGTCATGGGAGCTTGCCCACGCCACGGCCGCCGCTCTTCGCCTTTGGCACGAGGGCAGCACCGTTGTTGTGCGTGGCGGTGAGTCGCTGCCGCTCGGCTTGGCCATGGCGCAGCAGGGGCTCGCCAGTCAGGGTGTCGATTCGGCGAGTGCCTGGCGGCCGGCACTACAGCTGCTTCCGCTAGCGTTGGAGCTGGCGTTCACGCCGCGCGATCCCTATCGCGTGCTTGAGTTGGTGACGCTGCCTCTGGGACCGTTCGCGGGCTGGGTCGGGCTGCAGCTCGCTAGGGCGCTCTCCTCAGCACCGGGGATCGGCGGTCGGCCTTGGCAAGACGCGAAGCGCGCGCTCGCCGAGCGGCTGGAGGAATGGGCCCTGCGCGACAGCGAAAAGCAGGGAGAAACGGCCCCTGCCACGGCAAAAGCCGAAGCCGTCGAGCGTGTCCAGCAGATAGCTCAGTGGCTTGAGGAACCTGGCTACGACGCGCTGCGAGGTGCACCACGTTCGGCACTGCTCCAGGTTAGTGAACGCGCAGCAGCGTGGCTCCAGAAGAAGCTGCTTCACGCACTCGGGGCGGAGGACGCGGGCGCAGAGGTCGGCCACCACGACGTGTTGGTCTTGCGAGCCGCCGTCGCACAGGCTCGCGGCTTTCAGGACGCGCTCAGTCACGACGCGCGCGAGCAACTCGATCTCGTAGCGGTGCGGCAACTGCTCGAAGAAGTCTCGACCGGGCCGGTGTCGCTTTCGCTGGTGAGCGAAGAAGTGGGACGGCTAGACGTGGTCGATAGTCCAGCCGGTCTGCGTTGCAGTCGCGAACTGGTGGTGTGGTGGCATTGCGTGAATGGGACCCAAAGCTCGCCGCAACCGGATCCGTGGCGCCAGCAAGAACGCAAAGCTCTCAACGCCGCCGGGTTGAACCTGGTCGATGCCGCAGCGGTGCTGGCAGCTGAGGTGGATGGGTGGCGCGGTGTCGTTCTCGCAGCGACGCAACGTCTCGTGCTGGTCTTGCCAGCGACGGCGCAGGGCGCACGACTCGATCCGCACCCTATCGTCGACGAGCTCGTTGCTCGGCTGCAGGCCAAACCGGCGGATATTGCGCGAGTATCGCTCACGGCCATGGAGTTGCTGGGGTGCGACAGCGACCTGGCTGCACGGCTGCCCAAGGTTCACGCCCAAATCCTCCCTCAACTCACCTTACCTCCGGCGCGCGTGTCGTGGGACATGGCAGGCACACTGCTCGGGGGCGCTGCCGACTACAGCCCGACCAGTCTCGAGACGCTGCTCGGCTGCCCGCTGCGCTGGGTCCTGCGCCACCGCGCGGGTCTGGGCTCGGGTTGGGCGCTTTCGATCCCGAGCGGTCCGCGTCTCAATGGCCAACTCGGACATCGGTTGATTGAAGAGTTGCACCTCGCGGGTGCGCTCAAGGACCCCAAGCTGACGGCGGAAGCAGCCGGGCCGGTACTCGAACGGCTGCTCCAGGAAGAAGCTGCGGTGCTGCAGCGTCCGGGCATGACGTTTGAGCTGTTTCAACTGCGCACGCAGCTGGTGACGGCTGCGACGCGACTCGCCGAGCTCATTCAGCAAAACCACCTCACGGTTGCCGGGGTCGAAGTCAAAGCGAGCGCGGATTGGGCGGGGCGCAAACTCGAAGGGCGGATCGATTTGCTGCTCGCCGACGCCGAGAACCACGATGTCATCCTCGATCTCAAGTGGGGTAGCAAAGGCTACCAAGACAAGCTTGCCGGCGGCCTAGCGCTGCAGCTCGCCGTTTACGCGGGCGCCCGACAGATCGAACGCGGCGCCGAAAAACTGCCGACCGCGGCCTATTTCTCGCTAACGCGGGGCGAACTGCTCACCACCGAACGTGGTCCGTTTGGCGAAGTGCGCACCATCAATGGTCCCAAGCTCGCGGACACCTGGACGAAGATCGAGCACACCGTCGCGCTCGTTGAGCGCTTGCTGAG
>JAYUYU010000793.1:0-9295 GCA_043752365.1 Myxococcales bacterium
CAGCACGCGTTTGGGGCAGGGGCCCCAAACGCCCATGGGACGAGCCAGCCGGCCGAGTCGGCAACATTACAGTTCCTTTCCGACTGTAAACCAACCAGATCGCCGCGATCGATCAACCAGCTAGTAAGCCGTGCTAAAGATTTTCGCTTAGAGGTGCGGGCTCGCCAAACTTTGGAGCTCGGAGTTTATTGGCCACCAGCGTCACTCCCGGTGAGGTCTTAGAGTCCAAGTATCGCGTCGATGCCCCCATCGATGGCGCTGAGGACGCGTTTGCCGGCGCAACCGTCGACGGCAACACGTCCGTCGTCATCTTCAAGGTCAGCTCGACCGCCGCCAGCGCCATCGAGCGCGCCAAGGGCGTCGAGCATATGCACCTGGCAAAGCTGCTGGAAGTGCTCGACCTCGACGGTCAGAAGTACGCAATCGCCGAGCGGCTCCCCGGGCTGACCCTGGCCGAACGACTCGAGGACATCGGCAAGAAAGAGCCGGTGGACGCGGTTCGCTATTCGCTCCGCATCGCTGACGCACTGTCGTCACTACACGAAGCCGGAGCCTGTCACGGCTCCGTCCACCCTCGCGGGATTCTGATCCAGGTCGAAGGCCACGCTCCTCCGGTGCTGGGCTACTTCCCGTCCAGCGACACCAGCTATCGCTCCGCTGACCGCGGCAACGAAGACCCGCCAACCGAATCCGACGATTCCTGGGCGGCCGCCGCGCTGCTGCACAAAATGCTGCTGGGCACGCCGCCGCCGCGCGAAGGCTACGCGTCCGAAACCGACCTGCGCGACGCCGGCGTCCTTGACGCCGCCTTGAGCGCGGCCCTGGCGCACGCCCTCAACAAAGACGTCGAGCAACGCAGCCGCGACGTACGCCCACTCAAGCGCGAGCTAGCGCGCTGGTTCGTCGAGCACGCCGGCGAAGAGCCGATCTCGCCCGGACCGCACTCGTCCTCGCCGCCGCCGCTGCCTGCCAGCCAGCGCACCCTTGGTGGCACCACCACCTCTTCCAGGGCGCCGGCCCCAAGCCGTCCGCCGGCAGCACCGCTCAAGGGCGGCCTGCGGCGCATCGTGCCTTTAGCCGTGGGCGGCATCGTGGTTGGCCTACTTGGCGGTTGGGTGTTCAACGCCCTGCGCCCCAAGCCTCCTGCCGTCGTATCGGCCCCGTTGAAAGCACCCGCCGCTCCCACCAGCGACCAGCCCATCGACTTGGGCGAAGTACCGGTCACGGGCGACAGCGAAAAGACAGTCGCTCCTACCGACAAGCTGAGTTCCTGCGTCATGGGCTACATGCCTAAGAACACGTTCGGCTCGGGGCCAGATTTCTCGGGCTTCTGTGATTTGACCGACCCACGCGCGGGCGCCGACAAGCTGCGCGTCGCGGTCGTCGGCAGTGCCCCCAAAACGGGCGGCACCACGGAGGCGATGAAAATCTTCGCCCGCGTCGGCTGGTACGACATGGCAGCCTTCGCGGTGGTGCGAGCCGGCTGCTGTCCCGACGCCAAGCCGCTCGAGCTGCCCGAACCAAGCAAGACTTGCAGCAGCATGAGCGAAGCTTTGCGCGAGGTGGGCCAAAAGGTGGTGGCCAACCAGCCCGCCGAAGACTCGCTGAAGAAGTACACGGCCGCGATTCACTGCGAGCTGAACGTCGGCCGCGGCCAAGTCTTCCGCAAAGCCGAAAGGCCCGCCGGCGGCGAAGACAGCGCTTTCCTCGAACTGGTAAAAGCCATCCAAACGCCGTAACCAGCGCTCATCGGACCCAGATTTTTTCACAGGAAGATCGGAAAGTCGGAAGGGCCAGCAAAGGTTGGGGCGCCGCTCCTACCCAGCAACTGCGTCGCGACCAACGGCTTCGTACCGGTGCCTGGCGCTGTGACGCGAGCTCGCATACCGCTCGGCGCCCCCATCCGACCTTCCGATTCCTGTGAAAAAATCTGGGTCCGTTACAGGCCTTTCCCAGTGAGGCCCAGTTCCGTGTGTTGCGGCCCCGCCCAGCTGGGCGGGTTAACCGGGTTAACCAGGCCTACCCAGACTCAGCTTTTTTCGTATGCTCGGCGGCGTGGGTGAAGTCCTGCTCTACACGCTCAGTTTCGCGCTGGGCATTGCGGTGCCGGCGACAATCGTGCGCAGGGACGTGGCGCGGCTCACCGGGGAGCGGCTGGGCCGGGCCTGGCCGGATGCGAGCCTGTGGTCGGCCGTGGTGATGTTCGGCCCGCTGTGCATGCCGATCCATTTTATTCGGACTCGGCGCAGCTGGGCCGGAATGGGGCTGGGCGCGGCTTGGCTGGTCGGCTCGGTCTTGCTAATCAGCCTGCCGGTCGAGGCTTTGGCGTGGGTTTTTGGGATTGGCCAGTAGGCTTGCCGGAATAACCCCGGCTAGTTCATTGTCTCGGGCCTAAAATGCGCGTAACTACGCGCCGGAAAAAGCCATGGACGTACGCGCACTGAACGAAGCCGTCGCTAAGGAAAGCGCCTTCATCGACGACCTCACCGCCGAAATCGGCAAGGTCATCGTCGGGCAAAGCTACATGATTGAGCGGGTGCTGGTCGGTCTTTTGGCCGGCGGGCACGTGCTGCTGGAGGGCGTGCCGGGCCTGGCCAAAACGCTCACGGTGCGAACGCTGTGCGACGTCATCTCCGCCAAGTTCTCCCGCATTCAATTCACGCCCGATCTGTTGCCGGCTGATCTCATCGGCACGGTCATCTACGATCAGCGCACGGGGCAATTCTCCAGCAAGCTGGGCCCGGTCTTCGCCAACTTGGTGCTAGCAGACGAAATCAACCGCGCGCCCGCCAAGGTGCAAAGCGCGCTGCTCGAAGCCATGCAAGAGCACCAGGTCACGCTCGGCGACACCACGTACCCGCTGCCGGATCCGTTCGTGGTCATGGCCACGCAAAACCCGATCGAGCAGGAGGGCACGTACCCGCTGCCCGAAGCGCAAATCGATCGCTTCATGCTGATGATCAAGGTCGGCTACCCATCGCGCGAGGAAGAGCGCGCTGTGATGGACCGCATGACCGGCGTCTTGCCCAGCAAGGCCTCCCCGCGCTGCACGACAGAGCAATTGCTGACAGCGCGCAAGGTGGTGCGCGACGTGTACGTCGACGACCGAGTAAAGGACTACATCGTGGACGTGGTGTTCGCCACGCGCGAACCGCAGAAAAAAGGCATGAAAGACTTGGCACCGCTGATCGAGTACGGCGCTAGCCCCCGCGCCAGCATCGCGCTCAACTTGGCCGCGCGCGCCCACGCCTTCTTGCGGCACCGCGGCTACGTCACGCCGGAAGACGTGAAGGCCATCGGCCCAGACGTGCTGCGGCACCGCGTCGTGTTGTCTTACGAGGCCGAAGCCGAAGAAGTGACGGCCGAGGACATCGTGCGTCGCGTGTTCGAGGTCGTCGAGGTTCCGTGACGGTGCGTCTTCGGAAGGCATATTTTCGAGAGGCGTAAGACGCTTGGTCCGCAAAGAGCTGCTCAAAGCGCTGCGGCGCATTCAGATCACCACCAACCGGCTGGCGACGCAGCAGCTGTCCGGCAACTACGCGTCCGTCTTCAAGGGGCAAGGTCTGTCGTTCCGCGAGGTGCGCGAGTACCAGCCGGGCGACGACGTGCGGGCGATCGACTGGAACGTCAGCGCGCGCATGGACCAAACCTTCGTCAAGGTCTTCGTCGAAGAGCGCGAGATGACCGTGATGCTGGTGGTCGATCAATCGGCTAGCCAGCGCTTCGGCACCCAGGGCGGCAGCAAGGTGCGGCTTGCCACGGAGGTGGCCGCGCTGTGCGCGTTCAGCGCCATCAAGCACAACGACCGCGTGGGCTTGATCATGGCCACGGACCAGGTAGAGAAAATCGTGCCGCCCAAGAAGGGCCAAAAGCACGTCATGCGCGTGATCCGCGAGATAATGGGCAGCGAACCCGAGCGCGCGGGTACGGACCTGGTCGTGGCGCTCGAGACGCTGATGCACGTTGCGCGGCGCCGGAGCGTGGCGTTCTTAATCAGCGATTTTTACGCGCCCGACTACGGTCGTGCGCTGTCCCTGGCGGCCGCGCGCCACGACATCATCCCGGTCATGCTGGTCGACCCGCGGGATTTGGAGCTGCCGAACGTTGGTCTGGCAAGCTTCGAAGATTTCGAGACCGGCGAGAGCGTGATCGTCGACACCGGCAGCGCCGAGGTGCGCGCTCACTACGCCAAGCAAATGCAAAAGCAGCAGGCCGAGACGGTCCAGCTCTTCAACAAATTAGCGCTCGATCACTGCGTGGTGCGCACCGACCAACCTTACATCAAGCCGCTCCGCGACCTCTTTGCGCGACGCGCTCGAAGGATCCGCCGGTGAAGCGAAGCGCCGCGCTACTTTTGGTCGCCGCCACCGCGCAGGCACAAGGCCCGGCCGCTTCGGGCGCCGCTGCGCCGGCCATGCTGGGTTCGGCCGCGTCCGGCGCGTCTGCACTGCCATCGGGGTCGGCGGAGCCTCTGCCGTTCGGGTCGGCTGCGCCTTCGGCGTCCAGCAACGCCCCAAGCCCGCAGGCAACCTGCGTCGACAAGCTGCCAGCCGGCAAGGCCAGGCCGGCCTTCACCGAAGGCTTTCCGGCTCGCGGCTTGAGCGGTCACGCATTGGCGCTGGTCGTCACGGTCGCGCACGGCCCCGCCGAAACGGTGCTGCCGACCGGCTTTCGCTTTCAAGCCGACGCGCCCGAAGCCAAGGCGCTGAAAGACGCCGGCTTCATCGTGCCCCATCCCGAGGGCGGCGCTGGGCCCAAGGTCGAGCGCAGCGAGGGCGCCACCACCAAGAGCACGGTCACGCTGTCGTTCGTCGCCCTACCCAAAAAGCCAGGGCGCCATGTGCTGACGCTGCCTTCGGTACCCATCACCATGGCGCGCGCCAGCGGCGAGCTTATCTCGGTGTGTACGCAGCCGCACACGATCGTGATCGAAGATCCAACTTCGAGCACGCCGAACGCCAAGCCCAAGCCCAACCCGCCGCCGCGGCCACAACGCGAAGAGTGGACGTCACTGAAGCAAACCGTCTACATCGGCGCCGCTGCGCTGGTGGTCGGCGCGGCCCTAGCGTGGCTAGTTGGTCGCTGGCTGAAGCGACCGCGACCGCTGCCGCCACCGCCTCCCCCTCGTCCCCCGTGGGAGGTCGCACGCGAGGCGCTTCATGATCTACGCCATGCAGGCTTGACCCGTGAGGGCCGCTTTGCCGAGCACTTCGACCGTGTGTCGGACATCATGCGGCGCTACTTGGGGGACCGCTACGGCTTCGACGGTCTCGAGAGCACCACGCGCGAAATGCTGGGCGAGCTGCGCGCCACCACCCCGCGCATCTCGATGCTCGACGAAATCGAGCGCTTCTTGCGCCAGGCCGATCTGGTGAAGTTCGCCCGTCTGACCCCCAGCGAGGTCGAGTGCTCCACGGCGCTGGGGGAGGCCGAGCAAATCGTCGAACGCACGGTGCCTGAGCTACTACCCGTCGGCGCAGCACCGGCCGCGCCTGCACCGCCCGCCACGGACGAGGAGGAGCAGAATGGCTGAACCCCTACCCCAGGTGCCGCAATCTCCGCTCGGCCTCGGGCCTGGCGTGCGCCCAAGCTTGCCCAAGTCTCCCGGTCAGCCCAGCAAGTCGGGCGCCTCGAGCCGCGACCGTGCGCTGAGGCGGCGCAAGCTATTGCGGGCGCTTTCGCTGGCTGGCTTCACGCTGCTGGCGCTGCTGCTTGGCTTTGCCTACCCGGCGATTTCGCGCGGCGGTGAGCTCTCCTACGCGCAGTTCCAGAATCCGTGGTGGCTGTTGCTCCTGCTGCTGGTGCCGCCACTATTTTATCGCGCCACGCTGGGTGAAGACCGCAGGTTGCCGCGAGCGCGCTTGGGTACGTTGTTGCCGCTGCGGGTGGGGCCCTCTGGCCCGCGCGTGTGGCTGCGTGATTTTCCGGGCGTCCTGCGCTCCGTAGCGCTGATTTTTGGCATCTTGGCGCTGGCCCGGCCCGTCAACACGTTGCGCCCCGATATCCAAGACGAGGAAGGCATCGACATCATCCTGGTACTCGACCTTTCCGGCTCGATGGCCGCGGCGATGGATAACCTTCCGCCCGACTTGGAGAGCTTCGTCCCCAAACGCCCCGCGGGTGTTCGGCCCACGCGGGTCGACGCCGCCCGCGCCGTGATTCGCGACTTCATCGCCCAGCGCAAGACCGATCGCATCGGAGTCGTCGTCTTCGGATCCGACGCCTACGTGCTGTCACCGCCCACGCTCGACTACCACCTGCTCGACGGACTGGTAGCGCGCATGGATCTCGAGCTGATCGACGGCAACGGCACCGCCATCGGAGACGCAATCGGCGTCGCGGCAGCGCGCCTGCGGCGCAGCACGGCGCGGAGCAAGGCCGTCGTATTGCTCACGGACGGCGACAACAACGGCGGTAAGCTCGCACCTCAGTTCGCCGCGCACCTGGTCAACACCGTCGGTGCCCGGCTGTACACCGTGCAAATTGGCCAGGGCGAGCTGGCCGAGGTGTTCGACGGCGTCGATCTGTTCGGGCAGCCCCACTACCAGACGCGCTCGTACCCCGTGAATCCAAAGCTTCTCAAAGATTTGGCGGAGCAAACCGGCGGCTCCATGTACGTGGCCACCGACGCCACTGCGCTGCGCGCCGGCTTCCACGACGTGCTCAACAAGCTCGAGAAAACCAAGTTCGAGTCCAGAATCGCCACCTACGAGGAGCTGTTCCGCTACTTGCTGGTGCCCGCCGTGCTGCTGCTCGCCCTCGACGCGCTGCTCCGGGCACTCTGGCTCAGGAGGTTTCCGTGAGGTTCGCCGCTCCGCTCTGGCTTTTCGGTACCGCGCTGGCGTTGGTCGTGGCGGCACTTCTCATCGCGGGCTCGGTGTTGCGCTCGCGAAATCTGCGCAAGTTTGGCGACGAAGTCCTGGTTAGCGGTCTGCTAACGGCGCAGGCGGGCGGGCGACGCGCGCTCAAGGGCGTATTGTGCGTACTGGCAGTCGCGTTGGCGTTCGTGGCAGCCGCCCAGCCCCAATACGGGCGTGGCACGCGGCTCATTCCGGCCACCAACCTCGATCTGGTGATCGTGCTCGACTACTCGAAGAGCATGTACGCACGCGACATCGCGCCGTCGCGCACCCAGCGAGCGAAGAGCGAGGTGGCACGCTTGATCAGCAACCTGCCTGGCGCGCGATTTGGCGCCGTGGCCTTTGCAGGCCAGCCCATCTCTTTCCCGCTCACCAGCGACGGGCCGGCCATTTCGCAGTTTTTCCAGCAAATGACGCCCAACGACATGCCGGTGGGCGGCACCGCTATCGCGCGCGCGCTCCAGGCCGGGCACGAGCTGCTCGCCCGCGATCCGCTTTCTAAGAGCCACAAGCGCGTGATGCTGCTGGTCACGGACGGCGAAGACCTGGAAGGAGATCCGGTCAGCGTCGCGACGGCCGTCGCGCAAGAAGAGATCAGCGTGTTCGTCGTCCAGATTGGCGGCCGCACCCCGGAGCCGATTCCGCAGGTCAGCGACACTGGCGAGGTCCAAGGCATGCGAACCGACGAGGAGGGAAAGCCCCTCACCACGTCGCTCTCGGCCGAGGGTGAAGCGCAGCTCGGCAGCATCGCCAGCACGACCGGCGGCGCCGTGGTTCGCAGCGAAGCCGGCCAAACCGGCATCGCTGAAATCGAGCGACGCCTGAAGCAGCTGATGACCGAAGAGCTGTCGGAGAAGGTGGAGACCATCTACGCCGACGTTTACTTCTACCCGCTGGGCCTGGCGCTCTTGCTGGTGCTGCTTGAAACCTTCGTGCCCGAAGCCAAGGCGCGCAAGCCCAGTCGTGTGCCGCCACCCAAGAAACGCCGCGCCAAGCAGCGCGGGTCGCGGGTCGTGACGGCTGCGTTGATGCTGGCCTTCGCGTTCGCCTGGCTGATGGTGGGCTGCGCCAAGCAGCGCAACGAGCTGTGGATGCGCAACGCACCCGCGGTGGGCGAGGCCATTTCCGCCTACGACGCGGGCGACGCAGGCGCTGCGGTGTCGCTGTTGCAAGAGTATTTGGCGACCGGCTCCTGCGAACAGAGCAACATCGGTGCGCCCGAAAGCGTGCGTACCCTTCCGAACGCAACCTTTGACCTGGGCTTGGGCCTGTTCAAGCTCGGCGAGCAGTACGGCTTGCGTTTCGGCGAAGAGGATCCGCCCGCAGGCAAGGCTGGGAAATCTCCGGAGGCGGAAGCCGCCAAAGAAAAGCGCAACTCGGAGGTCGAGTGTGCGCTGCGCATCGTACGCATCATCGCCGCCGATCAAAGCGTGCCTATCGAGCTGCGTGCACGCGCCTTCTACCTCGCAGGCAACCTGGAATTTTTGCGCAGCGACTACGAGTCGGCAGTCAAGGGCTACGACGCTTCGCTCGAGCTCATACCCGGGCTCGCTCACGACGGCGGCGACGCTATCGGGCGCGACGCCGCCTACAATCGCGGCATCGCCCTCGCCCGCATCGAAGACAAGCAGAAGGACGCGGGCCCGGACGCCCCGCCCGATGCCGCTCCCGATTCGGGTCAGCCCGACTCTGGCCCGCCCGACGGCGGCGAGGATCCGGATGGCGGCAAACCGGAAAAAAACGACGAAAACGAGCAGAAGGACGGCGGTCCACCCGACGCCGGCAAACAGAACCAGCCGCAAGATCAAGACGGCGGGCCGCCGGATGCCGGCAAGCAGCCGGAGGCCAAAGAGCCCGAGCAGGCTCCCAAGAACCAAGACGAGCGCATGCTCGACATGCTCGAGCGCGCCCCCAGCGTGCAGCGCCAGGACGCCAAGAATCGCGCTCTATCAGGTCGGTCCCGGACGGAGGACAAGTGACCAACGCGCGCGCGGCCGCCGCAGCCGGCGCGCTCGTCGTGCTCTCCGCGGCGCGTATCGCCGCCGCGGACCTCAAGCTTCACACCGAGGTGAGCCCGCGCAAGGTGGAAATCGGCGATCGTATCGTGGTCCGCTTCTCCATCACGAGCGACAGCCGCGACAGCATCAGCGACCCCAAGCTAGCCGTCCCAGACGCAGTCAAGATCTTCGGCCAGAGCGTAGCGCAAGGCTCGGGCGTGACCATCACCTGGATGCTGGCCGCCAGCCGAGCGGGCAAGTTCAAGATTGGTCCGGCCAGCGTGCAGACCTCCAAGGGTCGCCGCAGCGACAAGCCCACGACCATCGAGGTCGTGGCGCAAGGCACGCTCAGCAACAAGCAGCCGCCGTTGAGCGGTCAGCCAAGCTCCCCGTTCAACATGCTGCGGGGCTTCGGGGGCCAGGGTTTCCCCAATTTGC
>JAYUYU010000794.1:0-9278 GCA_043752365.1 Myxococcales bacterium
GAACAGGAACAGGAACAGGAACAGGAACAGGAACAGGAACAGGAACAGAACACAGCGGTTCACGCCCACCAGGCGCGATTTCGACAGGCGCGGAAGGCACGGGCTTCCGTCCGCAGGCGCACAAGGCTACCTTGGCGCTGATTTGGAAGAGTCCACTAGCTCCGAGCGCAGGCGCCTTGGCCGCCGATTCGTCGTCGAACGTGAGGTGGGCAGAGGTGGCGTGGGCATCGTCTACCGCGCGTTCGACCTGGTCACCCAACGCACGGTCGCTCTCAAAGTCATCGCCGCCGACGCCGGTGTTGCGCCCGAGGAAGAGCAGCGGCTGATGCGCGAAGGCCAGCTGCTGGCCAATTTGGATCACCCGGGCATCGTCAAAACGGTCGCCTTCGGGGTGCTGGAGGAAACCGGGCTGCCGTTCGTGGCCATGGAGTGGTTGGACGGCGAAGACCTAGCGCAGCGCCAGCGGCGCGATCCGTTCAGCATTCAGCAAGCCACCGATCTGGGCATCAAGGTGGGCGAGGCGCTGTCGGCCGCGCACGCAGCCGGCGTGTTTCACCGCGACATCAAGCCTGGCAATTTGTTCTTGTGCCACTCGACCGAGTCGCACGGCTCGCTCGAGAACGTTTGGCCAAAAATCGTGGATTTCGGCGTGGCGGCGAAGAGCGACATTCGCATCACGCGCTCGGGCGACGTCGTCGGCACTCCCGCATACATGGCGCCCGAGCAGGCCCGCGGCGACGCCCCCATCGACGCGCGCTCCGACATCTATTCGCTGGGCGCGACCCTGTTCGAGCTGATCGCCGGCCGCCCGCCGCACATGGGCCCGACCTTGATCGCGACGCTGGCCCGCCTGGTAACGACCAGCGCGCCGCGCCTGGCCGAGCTGCGCCGCGACACGCCGCCAATGATCGACGCGCTGGTGAGTCGCATGCTGGAGACGGATCCGAACGCCCGCCCCAGCAGCATGGAAGAAGTGCTGGAGCTGCTGAACGAAGCCTCGCGCGACGGCATGCGCACCAGCTGGCTCGAGCCGGTGGAATCAGTGCGCTCGTCGCGGCTGGGCTGGAGCGGCTCGCGGCTCGTCACGTCCATCGTTGCCATTCGGTTCGGCACCGGCTCGGCGCGCGAGCGTTCGCTCGAACAGCTGCGCCAACGCGGCGCCGACGCGGTTCCGCTCGGGCAGGATTCGATTGTTGCGCACCTGGGCGCACGCCGCGCGGTGGGCAATGAAGCCGCCGTCGCGCTCGAGCTGGGGCGCCGCCTGGCGCGCGCCGGCGCCCGCGTCGGCATTGCCAGCGGTCGGGCCCGGCTCGACTTTGCTTCGGCTACCGGCGAGATACAGCCGGTGGGCGAGGTGGTCGACCGCGCTTCGGCGCTGTCGCGCGACGCGGAGCCGAGCGTGGTGCTGGCCGATGCCACGACCAGTGAGCTTGGCCGTGGCCGCTACGAATTCCGCACCCGCGACGATGGCTCGGCGGTCGTGGGCGAGCCCATACAAGCCGCACGCGGGGAACGCACCGGCGGCGCGCCGTTCGTCGGTCGCGATCCCGAACTGGCCCAAGTCATGTCGGCGTTCGAGCGCTCGCGGCTCGACTCGACTCCGGTGCTGGTCTCCATCACCGGCCCGCCCGGCATCGGCAAGAGCCGTTTGCGCCGCGAGGTCATGGCGCGCATCTCGTCACAAGCGGGGGCACCGCACGTCGTACTGCAGCGCTCGGATGCCTACGGTCAAGGGCACGCGCTCGGCGCCGCCGCCGACGTGTTGCGCGCCATCATCAGCTTGCCCAAAGGTGCCACCAGCGCCGAGGCCGAGCGCGCCATCATTTCGCGCCTAGGGCCGTCCACGCGCGACGACTTGAGCTCTCAAAACCGTATGCTGCTGTCGCGCCTGCTGGCCAACGAGCCCTTGCCCGAAGGGCTCGACCCACGTGGCTCGCGCGACGCCTTGTGGTTGTCGATGACCGATTTGGTGCTGCAAGTCACCCAAGACGAGCAGGTCGCCATCTTGATGGAAGACTTGCAGTGGGCAGATCCGGAAAGCATTGGTTGGATCGACCACATGCTGGGCCGCGCCACGGGTCGCCCGCTGATAGCCATGGCGCTCGTACGGCCGGAATTTTGGCAAGGCCAAACCGCGCGCTTCGCCGGGCGAGACCACGTGCGGCTGGAGCTACGGCCGGTGTCGAAGCGCGCCGCGCGTCAAATCGCGCGCGCAGTGCTGGGCGACGCTATCCCCGAAGAGGTCGTCGACCGCATCGCCGATCAGGCCGCGGGTCTGCCGTTATTTGCGGAGGAACTCGCGCGCTTGACGGCTTCTGGTCGCGACGCGCGCCACGCACCCACCATCCAAGCGGCCATTCAGGTGAGCCTCGACGCGCTCGAAGGCGAATGCCGCGACGCAGTCGGACGCCTGTCGGTGTTCGGCCTCACCTGCTGGGACGCCGCGCTCGATACGCTGGGCATGCACAACTACGAGGGCGTGATGAAAGCCGTGGTGGCCGCGGAGGTGCTCACGGAGCAGAACGTGTCGCGCTTCACCAGCACGCGCGAGTGGCTGTTCAAGCACGCGCTGGTGCGCGACGTTGCCTACGCCTCGCTCGGCGAACGTGAGCGGAAAGAGCTGCACGCCCTGGCTGCCGCCTGGCTGGCATCCATGGGCGAGGACTCGGCGACAGTGGCCGGCCACTACGACTTGGGCGGTGAGCACACGCGCGCGGCCGACTACTGGGCCAAAGCCGCGCAACGCGCGCTGGCGACCAACGCCCTCACCGACGCGCTCAGCATGGCCGAACGCGCGCTGGCGTTCGCCGAGGACAAGCCCACCGGCTTTCAACGCGCGTTGTGCCTGGACGAGGCGTGGAGCCGGCTGGACCCACGCGCCAGCGAGCGCGAGACAGCCATCTCGGCGCTGGAAGAGAACTTGTACGATGAAGGTAGCGCGGTGCGCGCGCGCGGCGCCCGTGCGCGCTTCGACGACGCGCGTGGCTCGGGCGACTCAATCAGTCAACGCTTGGCCGAGGCGCGGGACCAAGCCGCAGCGCTGCACCTGTTCGACGAAGAGGCGCGCTCTTCGGCCGCGCTAGCAATGCGCTTGGCGTTTGCCGGCAAGTTCGCCGACGCTGAAGTCGAAGCCAAGCGGCTACTCGCGCTAGGCAGCGCACAAAAGCTGAGTTCCGCCGCCGTCGACGCCTATCAAACGCAGGCCATCGTGCGCCAAACCACCGGTGCGCTCGGCGCCGCCCTAGAAGCGCGCAGAAACGCCGCTGGTGCCGCCCGCGCCGCCGGCCTGCGCGAGCGCGAGGCCATGCTGATGAGCAACCTGGGCTTTGCGTTGACCACCATCGGCGCACGGCAAGAGGCCCGCACCGCCATCGAAACCGGCCTGGCGCTGGCCGACGCCATCGGCAGCCAAGGCGCCGTGCGCCACGCCCAAATGAATCTGCTCGGTTGGGCCGCTACCTTCGGCAACGACGTCAAGCTGGAGGCCCACCTAGCGTCGGTCCGCGAAGACGCCGACGCCGCCGCCGCAGGCGTTTGGGCAGCGCCCGATCGCTCCAACCTTGGCATGCTGTTTTACCGAGGCTGCGAGCTGTTGCGGAGCAAGGGCGAAGCGCAGTCGCGGCGGGCGCTCGCCCTCCTGCGCATGGCGGCCCAAGCGTACCGCATGACCGCCAACCGCGACGTGCTGTCGGTGGCGCTTGGCATGTGGGCCGAAGCCGAGCGGCGCTGCGGCAACGCGCACGCCGCGCTCGACCTCGCCCGGGAGGCCGCCCAGCTACTGGAGGCCGGTGCGCCCAGCTTGCTGAACGAAGCGCCCGTCTTCCTGGCGTACCACGACGCCGCCATGGACCTTGGCGACCTGGAGGAGGCCAAGACGGCCATTTCGCAGGCCGTGCCGCTTGCGCAGCGACGGCTGATGGGCCTCGCCGGCACGCCGTACGCCAAACTGTACTTGACCGAGCTGCCGCACAACACGCGCCTGCTGGCGATCGCCGAAGAGATGGGCCTCGTGCCCGACGCCATTCATCGGGCTCTCGAGAGCAGCAATTGACGCGACCGGGCTGGCATTTTCCCTAAGTATTTCCAGGCGTTGCCGCTCAAGCGTGTTAGCGTGACGGTTCGGTGACAACGCAGCTAGTGCATCTGGCCATCTTTGCGGCGGCCATCGTCGCGCTCGCCGCAGTCATGCGGCTCGTGCCGCACGCGTCGCGGCGACGGCTGCGACGTAGCGTGGTCCTGTACGGGCTGCACATTGGCATCGTGCTCGCGACCGTGGCGCTGCAGCGATTCAGTTTCCCTGCCATCGCCCAAGGCTTCGCGCTCGGTAGCAAACTGCTCGGGGTGCTGCTGATCATCAACCTGTCGGCGCTCGCGCTGTTCGACTTGTTGCTGCCGGTTGCACGCGTCGATCTGCCCGACATTTTGCACGACCTGACTGTCGGGGCCGCCTACTTGGTCGCCGCAGGTTGGCTGATGCACCACGCCGGCCTCAACCTCACCAGCATCCTGGCCACGTCCGCCATCGTCACGGCTGTCATTGGTCTGTCGTTGCAGGCCACGCTCGGCAACATCGTGGGTGGGTTGGCGTTGCAGGTCGACGACTCCTTCAAAGAAGGCGACTGGCTGGAGTTCGAGAACAAGCAGCAGGCCCAGGTCAAGAAGGTCCGTTGGCGCCATACGGTGCTCGAAACACGCGACTCGGACACCTTGATCGTGCCCAACGGCATGCTGATGAGCCAAGCCATCAAGGTGCTGGGCAAGCGCGACGGCCGAGTCGTCCCCCACCGCCAGTGGGTCTACTTTTGCGTCGATTTCCGGTTTTCGCCGGCTGAAGTGATTGGCGTGGTCAACCAGGCGCTGGTCGCCGCCCCCATCACGGGCGTCGTGTCCGAACCCGCCGCCAATTGCATTTGCATGGACTTGGCGCGAGACAACCGCGACGGCTACGTGCTGTACGCGGTACGCTTTTGGATCCACGACCTGTGGCGCAGCGACGCGACTAACTCCGACGTGCGTGAACGCATCTTCTCGTCGCTGAAGCGCGCCGATATTCCGTTGGCTATCCCAGCAGCTGCCGTGTTCCTCTCGCAAGACGACTCGGCGCGCGCCGAACGCAAAGAGCAGCAAGCGGTGCAGTCGAAGCTGAGCTCGCTCGAGAACGTCGAGCTGTTCGAGCACTTGGACGATGCCGAGCGCCGGGCCCTGGCCCAGACCGCTCGACGAACGCCGTTCGGGCGCGCCGAAGTCATCACCCGCGAAGGCGCCAAGGCCAATTGGCTTTACGTGTTGGCCAAGGGCGAGGTGGAGGTGCGCATCGCCAGCCCCGAGGGCGTCAAGCGTGTGGCCGTGCTCAAGGCGCCCAGCTTCTTCGGTGAAATGGCGCTGATGACCGGGCAGCCGCGTGAGGCGACGGTGGTCGCGCTCACCGAAGTGGAGTGCCTGCGCATCGACAAAGCCGACTTCCAAGGCATCTTGCAACGCAGGCCCGCCATCGCGGAGCGTATCTCCGAAATCCTTGCAGCTCGCCGGGTCGAGCTCGACGCCGCTCGCGAAGGGCTGGACCCGCACGCCCACAGCCAGCGCCTCAGCCACGAGAACGTGCGTATCTTGCGCGGCATCAAAGATTTTTTCGGTCTGTGACCGCAGCTGTGCCCCAAGCTGGGGCGCGTATCGGTCAACATGGCCCTGCCGACTGCAAGCGCGTTTGACGGCCCGCCAGGCCCGGCTACGCTGCGGCGCCGCATGAAGCCCTGGCTGCGTTGGGTCGGCCTCACCTGCCTGGTGTTGGCGCTCATTTTGGTGCCGTTTGCACTGTGGGAAGAGCCCATCACGGCTTGGAGCGCACGCTTACTCACCCCCGCTGCCGGGCGCGCGACGGTCGCGCTGCTGGTGGTGCTGCTGCTGGCGGGCGACGTGGTGTTGCCCATTCCGTCGAGCTTCATCGCCGCTGCAGCGGTGGGGCTGCTCGGCGCGCTGGAAGGCGGGCTCACGATCGCGTTCGGCATGACCGTGGCAGCTTGGCTCGGCTACGGCATTGGCCGGTGGGGCGGTGAGCCGCTGGCGCGCCGCCTGGCAGGCCCCAGCGAGCTCGAGCGAGCGCGCAGCATGATGGCACGCTACGGCAACGGGGTAGTGCTGGTCTGCCGCGGCGTGCCGGTACTTGCCGAAGCCTCAACGTTGCTGGCTGGCGCTACGCGCCTGAGCGCTTGGCGCTTTCTGCTGGTGACTTCACTCGGCAACGTCGGTCTAGCGTGCGCCTACGCACTGATCGGCGTTCTGGACCTGCGGGGCGCGTGGGCGCTGCTGGTCCCGCTCGTGTTCGGCGTTGCGGTGCCGGCGCTCGCCATGCTGCTACTGCGTCCGTTGACCCGCCGCTGAGCGGCGTGTTAGCCGGAGGGTTGGGAAATTTCGCCGCGGGTGCCAGCGTACATCCGCGGCAAGCTGCCCTTTTTGAGGAAGTACGATCATGAACAAGCTCTTCTTCGCCGCCGCAGTTGGAGTCACGTCGCTTTTATCGCTGGGGGGTTGTCAGCAAATTGCCGAAGCCAGAAAGGCCGCCGAAGCTTTGAAGGCTGCCGCGAGCGCTGTCGCGGACGCCAAAGGGCCAGGCATCTCGTCCGAAGAGGAAAAAGACGCGCAGCTGGGCGCCAAGCTGGGCGCGTACATCGGCTGCATGAACGGCACCTCTAAGCGCGTCGTCGACAGCCGCAATCGCTACCTGTCATGGGTCGACGAAAGAGTCGGCCCCACCGGCAAAGAGCGCAACGTCTACGGCCTGTACGACGTCAATGCCGGCAGCTGCCTGCCTTCACTGGAGCGCGCCAAGACCATGCAGCCCGCGCTGCCCGAGGTGGAGTCGGCCGCAGCCGAGTACAGGAAGGCGCTCGAAGAGCTGGACCCGCTCGTCAACCAGGTCGAGAAATATTACGACCAAAAAGACTATAAAGACGACAAAATGGCCAAGGGCAAGGCGCTGCACCCGCAGCTCATGAACGCCTTCGCCAAGTTCGAGCAAGTCAACAAGGGCTTCGAAGACCGCGTCACCAGCTTGAACGACGCCGTCAACGCTCGCCAATTCGTGCGCTTGGAGAAAGACCCCTCCCGCCGCTTGCAACACCTGTCGCAAAAATCGCTCAACGAGGGCAAAGCGCTGATCAAGCTGACCGACATTGCCGAGCTGAAGGAGCTGGACTTGCAGAAGTACGACGTCGCCCTGCAAACCTATGACAAGTCGCTCACCGAGCTCGAGCAATATGCCGGCGCGCACAAGGCTGAGGTCGACAAGGCGATGATGTTCTCGTCGTTCCTCAGCAGCTCGCAGACCTTCCTCAAGGCCGCTAAAGAGCTGCTACGCCGCAAGCGCGACAACAAGGACTTCAACAAGGAATTCTTCTCGAAATCGAGCCCCACCATGGTTGACGGCCATCCGATGCAGGTGGTCGAGAAGTACAATCGGATGATTGGGGATTCGAATAGTTTGCGGTACTGAGGAACCGGTCTGAGCGGGGGGGCTGCAGAGATGCGGATTGATTGCAGAGGCTGATGTGGCGGAGACGGGTGAAGGTGAGCGGGGGCGGGCGGGATTCCTCCAGGTAAGCAGGGCGGGCTCTCGGGCCCGTGAATCTGACGGCGAGAACGAGCGGGCGAGCTCAGACCAGCATGCGCCCCGGGCGGAAGCCTGGTAGAGAGGCCGGGCTCGTCGGTGTAGGGGCGAGCGGGAGGATGAGTAGGATGACACAGCGGGCGAAGGCGGCCGCGAACATGAGGCCGGAGCAGCTGGCGCGACACCTGGCGGGGCCGGCGGTGCGGGCGGTGGCGGTGCGGGCGATGGCGGTGCGCCGACGGACCCCCAATGCTCAGGCGCAACGCTGACTCAAACCGCGACGACCGGGGACGGGCACACGCACATCACAGCCGGAGGTCAAACCAACCTCACCCTACTCATCAATAGCTCGAATCCGACGGCGACCTTCGCGCTGCCCAATCTCGGCCACTCGCACACCATCCAGCTCACGAAAAAAGAGGTCGCCGCCCTGCGCAACGGCGGGCAGGTCACCGGCAAGCTGTCGACCGAAACATTCGGGCACACGCACACCTACTCCATCTCCTGCGGGTAGTGCTGAGGCCGTAACATTTTGAGGCGCCCGTAGTGGCGCGGTGATAGTGTGGGCGGTGCGCCTGGCGAAGCTTATTCGGCTCCGCCGCGGCATATAGTGGGGGTAAGCACTAAAAATTGAACCTCCTGCTGGTCGAAGACAACGGCGCCGTCGGACGCGCCATCGCCAAATCCCTGCGAGCGCAAGGTCACACGGTGACGCTGGTGCACAACTACGCCGATGCGCGAGCCACCGCGGGCTACTTCGACGTGGGCGTGTTCGACATTACCTTGCCGGATGGTGATGGCATCGACCTGTGCGAGCAGATGCTGAAAGAGCGTCGCATTGGGGGCGCGCTGTTTTGCTCGGGCAGCATCGACGATTTGCTGATCGAGCGCGCGGAAGAAACCGCGCCCGTCATCTCAAAAGAAGCGAGCTTTTGGGAGCTGTCCGACGCCATCGTCGCCGCCGCCCCCAAGCCGTGAGGGCGCGGCGCCGACGCAGCAACGAGCATCAGCCGACTTCGAACAGACCCGCGGCGCCCATGCCGCCGCCAATGCACATGGAAACGACGCCGTAGCGGCCACCGCTGCGCCGTAGCTCGTGCAGCAAACTCGAGGTGAGCTTGGCGCCGGTGCAGCCGAGTGGGTGTCCGAGCGCGATAGCGCCGCCGTTGACGTTCAGGCGATCGTCGGGGATACCGAGCTCGCGCGCGCAATAGACGGCCTGCGCCGCGAAGGCCTCGTTGATCTCGAAGCGGTCGATGTCTTTGACGCCGAGGCCGCTTTGCGCGAGGAGCTTTTGGATGGCCGGAACCGGCCCGATGCCCATGATGTCGGGGTCGACGCCCGCCACCGCGAAGCCGCGCAGGCGACCGAGCGCCTTGACGCCCAGTTCTTGGGCCTTTTTGTCGGACAACAGCACTGAGGCGGCAGCGCCGTCGTTGAGCGGCGAGCTGTTGCCGGCGGTGACGCTGCCGCCTTGCTTGAACACCGGGTTCAGCTTGCCCAGCACCTCGGCGGTCGTGCCCGCGCGTGGACACTCGTCGACGCTGAACTCCACCTCGCTCACGCCTTCGGCTTCGAGGACGCGCGCTTTGACGGGGAAAATTTCCTCCTTGAACCGCCCCGCCGCGATGGCTGCCAAGGCGCGTTCGTGGGAACGGGCGGCGAATGCGTCCTG
>JAYUYU010000795.1:0-21035 GCA_043752365.1 Myxococcales bacterium
CGCGCAGATTTGTATACGGTTGGCATCATTTTGTACGAAATGCTCGCCGGCACTTCGCCCTTTCGTCACGACGAGTTCGTGGTCGTGTTGACCAAGAAGCTGACCGAGGATCCGCCCGCCTTGCCGGAGCACGTCTCGGCCGCTACGCGCGAGCTGGTTAGCAAGCTGCTGCAACGTTCCCCCGATGACCGGCCGCAAAGCGCCGCCGAGGTGGTCGCGAGCGTCGAAGGCATCTTGGGTTATTCCCCGGCGCCCGGCGCCGCGTTTGCGCCGGTGTCCGGACAGAGCCCGCGCCGTGTGAGCCCCAAGCAACCGCCCGTGAGCCCCCCAGCTCCCGGCGTGGCCTTTGCCAACACGGTCGTGGGCGAGTCACCGCCCTCGGTGCCGCGTGAATCGCCGCTGGTGCGGCTCCGGCTCGTACTTTCTCGTTTGCAGGTCGCGGCGGCTACGCTGTTGGCTTTGGCAAAAAGGCCCATCGCCGTAGGCGGCAAGCAGGTGCCGATTGGCGCCATGGGTGCCGTCTTGTTCGGCTTACCGGTCGTGCTGGCGCTGGTTTTCGCCGCCAGTTCTGGCGGGTCTGCGGGGCAAGTTGGCCCCGATAGCGCCGTCGCGCCCAAGCCGGCCGACGACGACTTGAGCGACCTGATGAAGCGCGCCGAAGCTGGCGATCGCACCGCGCTGGCCGAGCTGCTCGTGCGCGCGGAAAAAGCCAAGCTCGGCCCCGCCTACTTGGCGCTTGGTCGAGGCTATTTCAAGTTGGGGCAGCTCGACGAAGGGCTGCGCGCTTACCGCTCGGGCGCCCCGCTCGACCCCAAGCTCGGCGAAGCAAGCGGCGTGCTCGCGGACTTGCGCCGCAGTGTGGGTGACCCCAAAACCGCGCAACTGACGCTGGAAGTCGCGGCGGCGCTGGGCGCGAGCGGCGCAGATTTTCTGTACGACGTGTACGACAGCAATCGCACCATCAACGCCACCCTCGCCAAGCAGGCCAAGGCCCTACTCGACAGCGAGCCCGTGCAGGCTCAGCAAAGCGCCGCGCTGAAGCTGTTGCTCGAGCTGCCGAAAGCCAAAGCCGAGGGCTGCGGCGCCGTGAAGAAGCTCCTGCCGCGCGTGCAAGAGAGCGGGGACGCGCGCGTGGTGCCGCTGCTTTCGCGCCTGAGCGAGCGTCGTGGCTGCGGCTTCCTTGGCTTGCGGGACTGCTTTGGCTGCCTACGGGCGGCCAAAGGCAAGGAGCTAGCCGCTGCCCAGAAGGCGGCCGCAGAGCGACCTGCCCCCAAGGTCGGAAGCTAAGCCTATGATGTTAATTAGTAATTAGGGACAGCTCTTGACAGAGCGCCCGGCAGGGACCAAAGCAATCCGCTAATCAGGATAGCAGGATACGTGGTCCTCTCGCACTTCGTCGAAACGCTCAACCTGCTCGGTGACGAGAGCAGGCTGCGCCTGTGCGCACTGCTACGTGAACGCGAGCTGTGCGTGACTGATTTGGTGCGCGTGACCGGCATCTCGCAATCACGGGTCTCGACGCACTTGGGCCGACTGCGTGAAGCGGGCTTCGTGCGCGACCGCCGCCAGGGTCAGCAGTCCTTTTACGGCTTGGCCCTCGACTCGCTGCCCGAAACGGCGCGCGCCGTGCTCGACGAAGCCGCCCGCTCCACGGATCCGACTTTGGACGGCGATCAACGCCGGCTCGCGGAGCTCGAGGCGGAGCGCCGCGGCGACGCTTCCGAGTTCGCCGACGACATCGAGCGCTACTACTCGCCCGGCCGCACTTGGCAATCGCTTTCGGTTGGCCTGGCCGGCTTGCTCGAGCTTGGCGACGTGCTCGACGTCGGCTCCGGCGACGGCGCGGCCGCCAGCGCCCTGGCGCCCTACTGCAAGACGCTGACCTGCATCGACACCAGCGCGCGCATGATAGAGGCGGCACGAGAACGGCTGCAAAAGCTGAAGCACGTGACGGCAAGCGTCGCCGACGTGCACGACTTGCCGTTCGCCGCGGCCTCGTTCGACGCCGTGCAAATGTTCCACACCCTCACCTACGCGGATAATCCGGCGCAAGCGCTGGCCGAGTGTGCCCGCGTGTTGCGCCCTCGGGGCAGGCTCGTGTTGCTTTGCCTGGACGAGCACCGCCAACACGAAGTGACGGCGCCCTATGGCGAACGCCACCCCGGCTTTTCTCCGGTCAAAGTCCGTGAAATGCTGCGCGGTACGGGCCTCTTGGTCCGCACTTCCGAAGTGGCATGTCGCGAATCCCGAAAACCCCACCTGCAGGTCGTCCTGGCTATCGCCGAGAAGCCTGCGGCCCCCCACTGCTAACTGCTAACTGCTAACCGCCAACAGCCAACCAACGACGACGCCATGCACCCGCTCCAAGAACTCCTCAAGAAACGTATCGCCATCATCGATGGCGCCATGGGCACCACCATCCGCACCTACGGCATGACGGAAGCGGACATTCGCGGCGAGCGCTTCAAGGACTCGAAGAAAGATCTGCTGAACAACGGCGACTTGTTTTCGCTGACCCAGCCGAAGATGATCTGTGACATCCATCGCCGCTTCTTGGAGGCGGGTGCGGACATCATCGAGACCAACACGTTCGGCGCGACCAGCATCACGCAGAGCGAGTTCTTCGTCGACGACCCGCGCGAGCACGGTGGCCGCAAAGACCCGGAATTCTACCAGAAAATCATCGATACCAAGTCCCTTCAAGACTTGGCCTGGGAGGTCAACGAGCAGTCGGCCCGGCAGTGTCGCGAGTGGGCAGACCGGGTCGCGAACGCTGACGGTCGTCGGCGCTTCGTGGCCGGCGCCATCGGCCCGCTGACGGTGTCGCTGACCAATTCGCCCGACGCGGACGACCCGGGCTTTCGCGTCGTCACGTTCGATCAGGTCAAGCAGGCTTACGTCGAGCAAACGCGCGCCCTGATAGCGGGGGGCTCGGACGTGTTGCTGGTCGAGACCATCTTCGATTCCTTGAACGCCAAAGCTGCGCTGGTGGCGATCCAAGAAGTGTTCGAGCAAGACAAGACGGTCTTGCCGATCATGATCTCGGCCGCCGTGGGCCGCGGTGGCGAGACGATGATCTCGGCGCAGACGGGCGAGGCGCTGTGGAACGCCGTGAAGCACGTGAAACCACTGTCCGTCGGGCTGAACTGCTCCTTGGGCCCGGACTTGATGTACCCGTTCTTGAGCGAGCTGTCGCAAAAGTCGGATACGGCCATTTCCTGCTACCCGAACGCGGGTTTGCCGAATCCGCTGTCCCCGACCGGCTTCGATCTCGAGCCGCCCGACATGGCCCGCTACTTGGGCGAGTTCGCGGACGGCGGGTTGATCAACATCGCCGGCGGTTGCTGCGGCAACACGCCCGAGCACATTGGCGCGATCGCCAAGGCGTTGGAAGGTCGTCACCCGCGCGAGGTTGCGGACAAGAACGCGACCAACAAAATCATCTCGATTCCGTCGCCGGTCTCTGACGCCGACTGGCGACCGCTCAGGCTGTCAGGCTCAACGCCGTTCACCCAGCAAAAGGGCGTGTACATGATGATCGGCGAACGCACGAACGTCGCCGGCTCGCCCAAGTTTGCCAAGCTGATCAAAGAGGGCAAGTACGAAGAAGCCGTCAGCATTGCGCGGCAGCAGGTCGAAAACGGCGCCAACGTGATCGACGTGTGCATGGACGAAGGGATGATCGACGGAGTTTCCGCGATGCATCGCTTTTTGTCGCTGTTGGCGAGCGAGCCCGAGGTGGCCAAGGCACCGTTCATGGTCGACTCCTCCAAGTGGGAGGTGATTGAAGCTGGGCTACGCTGCCTACAGGGCAAGGGCATCGTAAACTCCATCTCGCTCAAAGAGGGCGAAGAGAAGTTCCGGCAGAACGCGCGCACCGTTCTCAAGTACGGCATGGCGGTGGTGGTGATGGCCTTCGACGAGCAGGGCCAGGCCGCCACTTTCGCTGAGAAAATTCGCATCTGTGAGCGTGCCTATCGCATTTTGGTCGACGAGGGCCTGCAGCCCGAAGACATCATCTTCGACCCGAACATCCTGACCGTCGCCACCGGCATGGAGGAGCACAACAACTACGCGGTGGATTTCATCGAAGCCACGCGCTGGATCAAGCAGAACCTGCCGCACGCCAAGGTGAGCGGTGGCGTGTCGAACATTTCCTTCAGCTTTCGCGGCAACAACCCGGTGCGTGAGGCCATGCACTCGGCGTTCCTGTACCACGCGATTCAGGCCGGCATGGACATGGGCATCGTCAACGCTGGCATGCTGGAGGTCTACGAAGAGATAAAGCCAGCGCTGAAGCAGTTGGTCGAGGACGTGCTGTTGAATCGGCGTCCAGACGCGACGGAGCGCCTGGTCGACTACGGCGAGAAGCTGAAGCTCGAAGGCGCGGGTGCGGCTGCCGGCGCTGCCCACAAAAAAGAAGAAGAGGAGTGGCGCAAAGGCACGGTCGAAGCGCGGCTCTCGCACGCTTTGGTCAAAGGCATCGATGCGTTCATCGACGTCGACACCGAGGAAGCGCGCGCCAAGTTCTTGCGGCCGCTCTCGGTCATCGAAGGCCCGCTGATGGACGGCATGGGTGTGGTCGGCGACCTGTTCGGTGCCGGCAAGATGTTCTTGCCGCAAGTCGTCAAAAGCGCGCGCGTGATGAAGAAGGCGGTCGCCTACCTGATGCCGTTCATGGAAGCCGAAAAGATTGCCATGGCCGCGCGCGGTGAGGTCGTGAAAACGCAGGGAAAAATCGTGCTCGCTACCGTGAAGGGCGACGTGCACGACATTGGCAAGAACATCGTCGGCGTCGTGTTGGCCTGCAACAACTACGAAGTCTTCGACATGGGCGTGATGGTGCCTTGCGAGAAAATTCTCGAACGCGCCAAGGCCGAGAAGGCCGACCTGATTGGCCTGAGCGGGCTAATCACGCCGTCGCTCGATGAAATGACGCACGTGGCGCGCGAAATGGAGCGCCAGGGCTTCAAGCTGCCGTTGCTGATCGGCGGCGCTACGACCAGCAAGGCGCACACCGCCGTCAAAATCGCGCCGTTCTACAGCCAGCCGGTCGTGCACGTGTTGGACGCCAGCCGCGCGGTGCCTGTTACGACCAGCCTGCTCAGCGACCAAGGCAAGCCTGCGTTCGTGGAGCAGCACAACGCCGAGTACAAGCGCTTGCGTGAAATTCACGGCGGGTCAAAGCAAAAGCTAGTTAGCTTGGCCGCCGCGCGCGAAAACCGCGCGAAAATTGCCTGGCGCGAGGCCGACGTCGCGACTCCGGAATTTCTGGGCGTGCGCGTGCTGGACGATTTTTCGCTGGCTACGCTGCGCGAGTTCATCGATTGGACGCCGTTTTTCCACACTTGGGAGCTCAAGGGCGTGTACCCGCGCATCTTGGAGCATGAAAAATATGGCGAGCAGGCGCGCACCATTTTCGAGGAAGGTAACGCGCTGCTCGACCAAATCATCGAAAAGAAGCTGATTCGCGCGCGTGGCGTGTACGGCTTCTTCGCCGCCAACGCGGAGGGCGACGACGTCGAGCTTTACACCGACGCCACGCGCAGTCAGTCGCTGGCCCGCCTGTGCTTTCTGCGTCAGCAGAAGGACAAAGAGAAGGAAAAGACCGAGCCGCATCGCTCTCTGTCCGACTTCATCGCTCCGCGCGCCACGGGCCTCTCCGATCACATCGCAGGCTTCGCGGTCACCAGCGGCATCGGCCTTCAAGAATTGGTGACCAAGTACAAGGCCGAGAACGACGACTACAACGCCATCATGGCCGAAGCCTTGGCGGATCGCTTGGCGGAGGCGTTCGCCGAGTGTTTGCACAAGCGCGTGCGCGAAGAGTGGGGCTTCGGCAAGACCGAAGGCCTCAGCCACGCCGAGCTGATCCAGGAAAAATACCGCGGCATTCGTCCGGCCGCCGGTTACCCAGCGTGCCCCGACCACACCGAAAAGGGCACGCTGTGGCGCCTGCTCGACGCGGAAGTGAATTCCGGCATCAAGCTGACTGAGTCGTTTGCCATGTGGCCCGGTTCAAGCGTCAGCGGCTTGTACTTCGCGCACCCTGAGGCGCAGTACTTCACGCTCGGCAAAATCGATCGCGACCAAGTCGCGGACTACGCGGCCCGCAAAGCTATGACCGTGACCGAGGTCGAGCGCTGGCTGGGGCCCAATTTGGGCTACGATCCTTGACTCACGTCGCGCGAGCAGGGGTCGATCACGGGTCGGGCAAGATTCGCGAGCGGTTAGGCGCGTAGTGGTACGCAAGCTGTGAGTTGCCGTAGCGCGAGCCTTGCCCGACCGGGCAAGCGTCGCGCACCGCGACCCAAGCGTCCGCGTGCGCCGCCACGCTTTCGGGCGACAGCGCCGAGCCCGATGCGGCCAGGGCGTGTGCGAGCGCGGGCATGCAGGGCGCGCTACAGGCCTGGCACGGCCGCTCGGGCGCCATGGCCGGACCTTCGGGCCCGGCGACGTCGACCACGACGACAGCGCGCAGCGCGATCCAAGGGCCGTGCAGGGCGTGAATTGCTAGGTGACTGGGCGAAATGGCGGCTAGCCCGACCCGTTCGGCTAGGCGCTGAATCGGGAACGCGCGCGGCGCGGTGACGTGGGCGAAGACGAGCTGGGTGTGGGCCGTCGTTGCGTTCTGCATGAGCTCGATGAGCCGCGTGACCACGTAACTGTCGAGGGGGTGCTCGGCGTTCGCCAGCTGTGCATCGCCGGCGTAGGCGCGTGTGAAGGCGGGCCAAAGCTCGCGCGTGTTACCGATCAAGATGCCCAAGGCGTGGGGACGCCCGAAATCCTCGAGCCGTTCTGGCTCGGCAGCGCTGGCGTTGTAATGGCTGACGCTGAACGGCTGGGCCAAATCGAGCCCAGCGGTGGCAGCAGCCGTGGCGACACGCGCCGCGATTGGCTGCCACGTAAGCTCGCTCACCTCCGCAGCATAGCCTAAGCGCGACGGCGCCGCGCGGGCGGTCACACCTTGTCGGCGCGCGTCCGGGCAAGCTCCAAGAGGTCGCGGTGCCATGCACTGTGGCGGCGCGGCAAGCTCGTGCTGGCGCCGCGGGAGGCCGCCCGCACCACGTGCCGGTATTCGCGCTTGGCTTCTTCCAGCTGGCCGAGCGCTTCGTGGCACACCGCCAAGTAGAAGGCCGCTGGCCAAAGCTGCGCGTCGAGGAAAGCCGCCGCGCGTAGCTCGTGAAGTGCCGCGTCGATGCTGCCATTCAAGTAAAGAGCGATGCCCAGGTACAAGTGCGGCTCGGCTAGGGTCGAGTCGACGTCGACGGCAAGCTCGTATTCGGTGATGGCCGCGCTGAGGTCCGAGCGATCCAGCAGCTCGTGACCGCGGGCCAAAAGCGCTTCGGTGCCCAGCGCGGGTGCGCCGGTTGGTAGCTGGCGTGGGGCAATGCTGGCGGACGCGCTGGGGACGACCGGTAGCGGCGCCTGCCAGGCCTGCCGCGGCGCGTGCGGGACGAGCGTCGGGCAAGGAGGCTGCGAACGTCGCGCCTGGCCGTCGGGCGCCACGCGGCGCAGCGCCAGCCGCCCGGCGATGTAGGTGGCGTCCAGTTGCGGCGGCACCTCGAATACGACCTCGCTGGCGCCCAGCAACAGATAACCTCCAGGGGTTAGCGAGTCTGCCAGGCGTTCCACGACGTTGCGCGCGCGCCCGCGGGCGATGTAAATCAGGACGTTGCGGCACAGCACGACGTCCCAATTTCCGCTGGGAGGTGCCTCCAGCAAGTTGTGCCGCTGAAAGCGCACCTGGCGTTTGAAGCGCTCGGCAATTTGGAAGCTGCTGCGCTCGCCGCGTTCGAAGTAGCGCTCCACTTCGGTCAGGTCTCGCACGGCCCAGCTGCCATAGCGGCCCTGCTCGGCCCGCCCCAGCGCGGCCGAGTTGATGTCGGTGCCGACGACCTCGACGCTGCGGCCCGCCTGCTCCGCCAAGATAGCCACCGAATACACGTCTTCACCCGTGGCGCAGCCCGGGACCCAAACCTTGAGCGGCGCTGCCAATGGCGGGCGCGCTTCCAGCAAGGACGAGATGATGGCCAGCTGGCCTGGGTCGCGCATGAACCAGGTGTGAGTAACCGTGATGGCGTTGAGCAGCAGCTCGAGCTCGGCGCTTTGCGGCCCCAGCCGCGCCAAGTATTCGTCCAGGCTTGGCACGCGTGCTTCGGGCAGCCGCCGGGCCAAGAAAGCGTCGACGCTGGCGTCGATGCCGCCGCGCGTGACCTCGATACCGGTGTAGTTCTCGAGCAGTCGATCCAGCTCTTGGCGCGCGTTCATCGGCCTCGAGGCAGGTTGCTTGGTTGCAGCGAGACCCAAGCGCTGACCTCGCGTGACAGCCCGACCGGATCGAGCGCCGCGACCGCCGCGCCGCTTTCGATGGCTGCCTTGGGCATGCCATAGACGGCGCAGCCATGCTCTTCCTGCGAGAGCGTCAGGGCGCCACGCGCCTTCATTTTCAGCAGACCTGCTACGCCGTCTTTGCCCATTCCCGACAGGATGACGCCGCAAGAGCGCGCGCCGAGCCGGGCTGCCAAAGACTCGAACAGGACGGTGGCGGCCGGCCGATGCCCATCGATCGCGGGACCTTGATCGGTCCCGAGCTGTTTGTCGCTGAGCGCCACCAGGTGCTGGTCGTCGGTGGCCAGGTAGACGTGCCCCGGCGCGAAGCGCACCAGCTGCTTGACGATCGTGACCCGCTGCGGAACGCGGCTCTGCAAAAACTCGGCGAAGGCGGCCGTGAAACCGTTGGGCAAGTGCTGTACCACCACCACCGCGGCTGCAAAGTCCGCGGGCCAGCCCGAAAGCAGGCTCACCAACGGCCGCGGCCCCCCCGCTGAAGCCGCGACGCCAACCACCAGCGGGCTGGTCGAACCGTCGAGCGGGCGCGGTGGTATGGGCGTCGGCAAACCCGGCGCACCATCGCGACGGCTGAGCTTGCCCGCTACGTGCCTGACGACGCGCACGCGCGACAGCTCTCGCACCATCGCGCGCAGGCGCTCTTGGGCTTTGCTGTCGCCGTGCATGGGTTTCTCGGCCAAGTCGAGTGCGCCACGCCGCACGGCTTCGAACACGGCTTGGCGCCTGACGCCCTCGGGCTGCCCCGTCACGATCAGAATTGGCAGCGGCTGATGCGCCATCACGCGCTCGATCGTCTCTTGCCCGCCTGTGCCCGGCATTTGAAGATCGACCAGCAGAATGTTCGGGCTCACTTCGTCGATCAGCCGCAAGACTTGATCGCCGTTGTGCGCCTCGGCCACGACCTCGATGCGTTCGTCCTGCTCCAGAATTTCGCGCAGCTGGCTCCGGCAAATGGCCGAATCGTCGAGGAGCAAGACTCGAATTGCCATCAGGTTCGCAGGTTGACGAAGCGACGCACCGCTTCGAGCAGGCTTTCGCTGTGAAATTCGGTCTTTACCAGGTAGGCGTTGGCGCCCAATCGTGTGGCGCGCTTGCGGTCTTCCACCGAGCCGCGCGTGCTTAGCATCACCACGGGTAAGCGTTGCGTGCGCCGCCGGACCTCAGCCAGCAGGTCGAAGCCGTTCATGCGCGGCATTTCGACGTCGCTCACCAACAGGTCAGGCTCGCTTTGCAGGATGCTTTCGAGGGCGGCCGCGCCATCGTTGGCTTGCTCGACCAAAAGACCGGCGGCGGTGAGAATTTCGGTCACCAGCTCGCGCACGACGGGTGAATCGTCGACCACCAGCACGCGCTGTCGACGTCGTTGTTGGTCAATCGAGCCCGGCACGGTTTGGCCGGCTCGAGCTCGCAGCGCGCGCTGCACGTAGTTCAGCTCGGGTAACAGCACGATGCGGCCGTCTTCCAGCACCGCGCTAGCGCCGATGCCGGTTTGGTGAAGCAGCTTTTCGGCGGGGCGGCGAATCAGCTCGCGCTCGCCGACGATGCGCCCCACGCTGGCCGCGAAGCGCTTGCCCGATAGCTCCAGTAAAAGCACGAAGGCTTCGTTTTCGTCTTTGGGTAGGCTGAGCGCGTCGCACAGCGAACGAAACGGCACGAGCTCGCCGTCGTGGCGCACCACGCTGTCTTGGCCGGGCTTCGGAAACGCCTCGGCGCCCAACACCGCCCGCACCACACGCGCAGGAAAACCGTAGGGCGCGCCGCACAGCTCGGCCACCAGCAGCTTTTCCTTGGTAATGGCGAACGGCACGCTGAGCGTGAAGCGCGCGCCGCTGCCCGCGGCACTGTCCAGCGCAACAGCGCCGCCTAGCGACTCGACGCGCCGACGGACGACGTCCAAGCCAACACCGCGACCCGAGGTGCGCGAAGCCTCACGCTTGGTCGAAAAACCGTGTTCGAACAGCAGCTCCAAGGCTTCGTGGTCGCTCAGGCCGAGCGCCGCTTGCTCGGACAGCACGCCGCGCTCGGCGGCCACGCGCCGCACCTCTTGGGGGTCGACCCCGCGCCCGTCGTCCTCGACCCGCAACATGACGCTTGGACCCACCGACTCGGCGCTCAGACTGAGCCGCGCCACAGGCGGCTTGCGGCCTCGCTGCTCGGGGCCTTCCAGGCCGTGGTCGACGGCGTTTTGGACCAGATGCAAGAGCGAATCCCACAGTTGGTCGGCCACGTCGCGCTCCAGCTGCACGCCGTTGGCCGTCACCTGCACTTCGACCATTTTCTGCTGGCGAGCCGCGGAGGCGCGCGCGTGTCGCGCCAGCTCTTCGAGCATGGGCTCGATCGGCATCAGGCGTAGCGTCCAGGCGGTCGAGGTAGCTTCGTCCAGCAGGGCGCGGCAACGCTCGAAGCCGTCGCTCAGTTTGGCGCTGGCTGCGCGGCGCGCCTGCCGATCCCAGACCGCGTCGGCGTGGGTCTCGAGCTGGCCGAAGGCCGCCGTCAGCTCGGCCACGCGCTCGCACAACAAGTCGATCAAGCTGGCGTCGACTTGCATGAAGCGCGCGTTGGCGCTGGGGGGCCGCTGCCCGACGCCTTCATCCGCCGGCGGTGCTGCGAGCGGCTGCTGGGCGAACTCGAAGCCGGGGCCGGGCGGCACCGACGCGCGGGGCGCTTCACCTTGCAGGAGCAGTAGGGCGGCTTTCAGCGAGCCGTCGGCGTCCGGCGCGGTGAGTGACCTCAGCATCGCGTCGAAGGCGTCCAGCGTCAGCGGGCCGCGCTGCGCGCTGCCAAGCTCGGTTTCGAGGGCGTGCGCGAGTTCCGAGAGGTCGAGCAACCCCAGCATGCGAGACTCACCCTTTAGGGTATGCAGCTCGCCCAGCGCCTCCCGCAAGCTTTCGGGGCTCTTGCTGGCTTGAAAGGCTTCGACCAGTCGCTGCGTGGTCTTGACGCGCTCCAGCAAGCCGGCCCGGAACCGCGCGAGGAGGGCCTCGCGCGGTTGAGTCATGGAGCCTCCGTGGTCAGCTCGAAGCGCCTCACCAGCGCCGAAAGCCGGTCGGCTTGGGTCTTCAAGCCCTGCGCGGAGGTGCGGGTTTGCGAGGTGGCGCTGACGGCCTGCGACACGACGTCGGCGATGCCCTTGATGCTCTGCGAGACCTGATCGGTGCCCGAGCGCTGCTGCTGCGTCACGAAGGTGATCTGCCGCGCGGCGTCGGTGGTGCCCTCAGCAAGCTTCTTGCTCTCTTCGGTCGCCATCACGGTGGACGAGCCCGAGTCGCGGATGTCGCTCACCAGCTTCTTCACGTCCGAGACCGACGCCGTTACGCGCTCGGCCAAGCGGCGCATTTCGCTGGCAACCACCGCGAAGCCGCGTCCGCCCTCGCCGGAACGGCTGGCCTCCAGCGAGCCGTTCAGCGCCAACAAGTCGCTGCGGTCGGCAATGTCGCGAATCACTTCCAAGATTTCTCCGATGCGGTTGGCGTGGCTGGTCAACTCGCCAATGCGGCGCACCATGTCGTCGGTGTTGTGCAGCGTGCGCTCGGCGTTGCCCAGCACGCCCTGTACCGCCTCGGAGACGTGCGCTGCCGACTCAGACAGTGAATCCATGGTTCGGCTGATCTCCACCATGGCGCTCGACTGCGAGGCTGCGGCGGCTTCTTGCTCTTGCGAGGCTGCGAAGATTTCGGCGGCCGCGCTGGCCAAATCCACGGAAGTTTCGCGGATTTGATGCACCATGCCGCGCAGGCTTTCGAGCATGCCGCGGAACGAGTCTGGTAGCTCGCCCGTGCCTTCCACCATCGCACGCAGGTCGCCTTTGGCGATGGCGTGAGCGGCCTCGCTCACATCACGCATCAAGTCGAGCACGTCGTTTACCTTGTCGGTCAAGACACCAATCTCGTCGTTGGCGGCCACCGGCACGGTGCCGATCTCTTTCAGGTCGCCTTGCTCGACGATGCGCCGTGCGATAGCCGTTAGCTGACCAATCGGCCTCGAGACGGCGCGCCCGAGCGCGTAGGCGCAGACCGGTGCCCAAACTCCGACCAGCATGGTGAAGACGATGGAGCTCAGCACGAAGCTGGACGAAGCGGCGACGGGGGCACGCAGCACCGCGACCGCGACCCGGTTCGGATCGATGCGTTGAAAGGCGAGCACGTGCGGCCAGTCGATGCGAGCTCGCGTGCCCGCGTTGCTGCGCGCGCGCTCGGCATCCAGCCAACGCGCTAGCTCTGGTTCGGCTGCCAGCAGGCGTGTGGCGGCTAGGCTGCCATGCGCTTGGCCCCCTTCGAGCACCAGCCCGTCGACGTTGCGCCTTTGGAAGTCTTCCAGCACCGCGGGCAAGCCAGCGGCTTGGTTCGGGCCGAGTGACGAGACAGCGAGAGCGAGCTGGCTGCCAGCCAGCCCTGCCTGCGTGATGCGTTCGGTGTGGCTGCTTTCCACCTGCTTGATGTAGCCCAGCGCTACCATCCACAGCATGGGACCGAGCGCGAGCGACATCGCAATCACGGCGATGCGGAGCTGCAGGGAGCTGGGGCTGCGATCGAGCGAATAGCCGCCAGCTCGGGCGCGCGCCGAGCACTCACTGGCCGCGCTGGCGCTCAAGGTCGAAGCCACCGGGTAAGCGAAGGCAAAGCCACCGAAGAACACCGCCAAGCACAACAGGGCGATGGCGTTGTCGGCTTGCGGCGGCAACGGTGCACGCTCGGGGCCGAGCCCTCGCACGATCAAGAAGCCTGCGCCGTACGTCGCTATCCAACTCAGCGAGTAGACGATGCCGAAGCGGATGGGCAGGCTTTGCAGAGAGCGATCGGCCGCCTGCACGAGCTCGGGCGTGCGGCCCTTGGCCGACGTGCGGGCAAAGCGCTCCCAAGGCGACAGCTCGAAGCCTAGGTAGATCGCCCAAGCGGCGATCTTCAGCACCGTCAAGCCGCCCATGGTCAGCCACGGATCAGCAGCTCCACCGGTGCCCAGCAACTGGGTGAAGGCCAAGATCACGAACGGGGCGAACAGTAAGTCGAGCAGGGCGTAGGTCAGCGTCGCTTTGAAAGTCAGTGTCTTCAACATGAGCTACCTCGAACGAAGTCTCGAGTGGGCAGGGCGAGGGAGGCGCCGCGGGCGGCCTGCAGCAGGCGCTCGGGCGAAACGACGAACAGCGCGGGCTTGCCGTCCACGACGGCTAGGTGACTGATGAGGGGCGAGCTTTTGGTCAGGGCGTCCGGCAACGGCAGCAGTTGGGTCGCGCTGGACTGCGCCAACTGCAGCGTACCGTGCACCCGCAGGTGTAGGCGCTCGCCCTGGACTTGCAGGACCAGCACGCGCGCCTGCCGCTGCGGGTCGAGTGGCTCTGCAATGCCTAGGAGCGTGAGCAACTCCACGGGCTCATCGGCCGCGGCGGCGTCGGGCTGCTCGACGCTGGCTACAGCGGAGCTAGGGATGCCCCAAGCGCCGCTCTCACCGTGAATGGTGAGCAGCGCGGTGGTGTGGGGCGCCGGTTCAGCCCGCGGCTGCATGAATGACTATCCCTTCGCGGCCCAGCTCGGGCGCGGCGCCGCCCAGGATTTCCCCGACGAAGCGCGGTAGGTCCACCAGGGCCAAAATGCGCTCGAATAGCTCGGCTTCGGCTAGCGCGTAGGGCAGCGTGCTCACGCTCACCGGCTTCAAGTCGATAGTAGAAAACGCGTGGACTTCGCGCGCCGCATCCACCGGCACGGCAACGACGCTTTCCGCTACGGCGGCAATCAGCGTGCGGGCGCGCGTTTCTCCCGCGCTGAGTCGCTCAAAACCAAACGGCGCCGCCAAATCGACCACCGGAATGGCGCGTCCCCGCCAGGCGATGACACCCGGCATTTCTGCCCGGGCGCCCGGAATGGGCAACCAAGCCTCAGCGCCCAAGACCTCTCGAATGATCTCCGCGTCGAGCAGCACCCAGGCTTGTCCGATCCTTGCGGGCACGAGCGCACGCATCATTCACCAGCCCTATCCATTGGTTCCGCCCGTTTCGATTACCCGCGAGGGTTACGATACCGACGCGCGAACCCGAGACCTTAACACTCAAGCCGCCGCGCCAGAGTGAGACATTTTCCGCCACTCCGATCGTGTGGGTGGCTCATTCAAGTCGCTTAACTCGGCGACGTGGTGAGACGTAGGTAGGCTCGTAGAGCGCGCCCTGGCGCCGTTCACCACCACCAGCGAGGGTTGACGAAAAGTCGGCGAGGGCAGCAAGTTGAATGAACGTCCGGAGTAATGCGCGCTGAGCGCGGGCGGAGGCAGTGACGTGTCGGGTCGTAAGCCGAAGATTGTAGTCATCGACGATAGCGAGGTCGTTCTCGAGGTCACCCGGGGTGCCCTGGAGAGTGCTGGCTTCGACGTCGTCGTTCACAACAGGCCCGCAGGCTGCGTCGCGCTCATCCTTCATGAAAAGCCCGACCTGGTGCTGATGGATGTGAACATGCCCGGGCTGGGCGGAGACACCATCGTCAGCGTGCTGGGTAAGGCGGCTCCCACGAGCGATACCGTGGTGCTCTTACACTCCAGCCTGTCTGCGGAGGTCCTGCGCACCAAGGCTACCAGCGCGGGCGCCCACGGCTTCATCCAAAAGAGCGGCGATTTGTTCGGGCTGGTACGCGAGATCAACCGCTGGCTAAAGCGCGTCAACAGCAGCGGCAACATGCGCGCCGCGCTGGCGACGCAGAACGAGGACAAGTACCCCAGCGGAACCCGTCCCACGGCTGGGGTCGTGGGGTCCGCGTCGCGCAGCAGTGACGGGCTGGCGACGGCGCGGCGCAGCAGCGGCACCCTCCGCGTCGACGCGCCGACGGTATTGTTGGTGGACGACGACATGACCGTGCTCTCGGCGTTTCGGCGCTGCTTGCAAGCCGACGATCTTTCCATCGAGTTTGCACTGTCGGGCGGGCAAGCCCTGCGCCGGTTGCTCTCGGAAAAGCCGCCCGACGCCGTGGTGTGCGACCTGCTGCTGCCGGACATTTCGGGGGTAGAGGTGTACCGCCGCGCGGTGGCTGCAGACCCGAGCTATCGCAAGCGGTTCGCGGTCGCCACCGGCGCCTCGGGCATTCCGGACATCGCCACGTTTCTCGCAGGCTTTGCTGGACCTGTGCTGCACAAGCCGGTCGAGCCCGCCCAGCTCAGTGTTGCAGTGCGCACCTGCCTGGCTGGTGCGCGGCTGTCGTTGAAGAGTGGACGCCTTTAGGGCTTAGCGCCGAATTCCGACTCCCCCATGAACGTGCGCGTGCCCGAAAAGGCCACTCGATGTGCGCGGCTCCGTTTGTTAGGCCGAGGTTCCTGGCGCGGGCGTTGGCCCGCGCGCGCCGCGCCCAGCTGGGCGCGCAGGCGGGACCTACACTCAATCCGGTGACCTACGGATCACCAGGCACGTTTACGGGTCCGAGAACGGGTGCGGCGTGGGGGGCGCGGCGGTAGTGGATGTCCCAGTCAGTTTCGCCGACTTGGCGAAAGCCGTGGCGTTCGTAGAAGGCGTTGGCCGCGCTTTTGCGCAGGGCGCCTACGTGCAGCGCCAGCTGACGGGCGTCGGCATCGGCTAGCAGCTCAGTGACGACCCGGCTGCCAACGCCTCGTCCCTGCTCGCTCGGTCGCAAATACAGGTGATCGAGCAGTAAACCCTCGGTATGAGGCTTTACGACCACGAAGCCCACGCGCCGTCCGTCCGCCAAAATGTGGCGCGTGCAGGCGGCTTCGAAATCGTGGACGAAACGCTCGCGAGCGCGTGCGGGGTCGAAGCGCCCAATGCGCTCCAAGCTGTCGCGCATCGCAGCGATGCGTAGCGCTACCAGTTCGTCCACATCATGGGGCGAAGCCGGCTCGTAAGTGACGACGGCGTTCACGGGCCCTCCAAGGCCAGCAGCAGCCGGTCGAGGCCAATCGCCAGCTTGCAACTCCTACAGGGCGGGCACGATGACGAAGGCAAGCGCGTTACGGCGCCGCCCAGCGCGCGCGAAGCTTGGACAGCAGCGTCGTGTCCATTTGGCGGAACTGCACGATGTGGGCGGCCTTGTCGTCGCCAGTGGAGCCCTCTATCGAAAAACTGCCGAATTGGCCGGTGATTAGCCGGTTGTCGCAGGGCACGTCGAGGGCCTTCAACAGCAGGCGCGAGCATTCGGTGGTGCTGCCGTAGCCGTCGGTATTGATGCTGGAGTGGGTGATGGCAAACAGCTTTTTATCGTCCTTTGCCAGCGCGCCAAAGTCGCGGAAAGCTTGCAGGGCGTTGGGCGCAAACAGGCGCTTGTAGCGATCCGTGAAGCCAGCGTGCAAACCGTCGGCGAGCAGAATGGCGTCGACCCTCTCACGGTCTTCGTGGCGGCTAACCAGCTTTTCTGCAGCTGCGTAGCCGGCGCTCCAGGCCGTCAGCGCCACCCGGCCGAGCTTGCCGCCCGCGCAGAGTGGCGCCGTCGCCATGTCGACTTGGCGGAGGAGTGATCCCAACGTGCCGCTCGCGCCGTAGGCCTGCGAATATTTCTCGGCGCCGTTGCCGGCGTTGAATACGGCCACGACCGCGTTGATGTTCGCTTTCTCGGCCAAGTCGCGCACGTAGGGGTGGGCGCCGTGAAAGTGCAAGATGAGGTCGTAGCTGCCGTGGCAGCCGTCAGGCACGTACACAGGCGCGCCGTTGTACGTGCTGGTTTGCTTAAAGCTGACGGCCTGGGGCAAGGCGTCGGGCGAAACCGGCGCGGGAACACTAGCGACTGCGGCTGCCGCTGCCGGCAGAGCCGGTGCCGTGGCGGCGGCGGGTGCGGTGCCAGCAGCGGGGACGGAAGCTTGGGTGGACGCGACGGTTGCCGGAGGCTCTGCGCTGGCCAGCGCGTTGCCCAAGCCGTCGGCGCTGGCTTGGGTGCGCATGCCCAAGAGCGCGGTCCCCACGATCGCGCTACCGAGCGTTGACACGCCGACCGCGACCGCCCAAGCCTTCATGTGAGCGCCGTGCGCGCCTCACGTCGCTTGCGCAGCATGCGGCGGAACAAGAACGAGACGAGCAAGATGAACGCGCCGCCGAGCACGCCCGCGAACAGCTCCAGCTTGACGAAGTACGACAGCGCGTCGTTCACGGTGCCGGCACAGCTGAAGGCGTCACCGCTTGGCGGCTTGTACCAGAAGCTCACGAAGGCAGGCCCGCTGAGGCACGCCAGCACCAAGCCAGCCAGCATGCCAACCGCGCCTTCGATAGCGCGGCGCTTGACGGGGTTGGTCTTGGCAATGACGACGACTTCTTCGGCCATGGCCGCGGAAGCATAGCTCTGGACTGGGCAGGGGCGCTACACTCCCCGGGCCCATGCAGCTCGTGAAAGTCGCCGCCGCGACGTTGAATCAGACCCCCCTGGATTGGGACGGCAACGAACGACGCATTCGCGAAATGCTGATGCGGGCACGCGGCGAGGGCGTCAGCGTGCTGTGCCTGCCCGAGCTATGCATCAGCGGTTACGGGTGTGAGGACGCTTTCCTGTCGCCGGCCGTCCGCGCCACCGCGCTCGAGGTGCTGGCGTCCTTGCTGCCCCACACCCAGGGTCTCATCGCTTGCTTCGGGTTGCCGCTTGCGCATCACAACGGCGTGTACAACGTGTGCGCGCTGGCGGTCGACGGCAAGCTGGCCGGTTTCGTGGCCAAGCGCTCGCTGGCGGGTGACGGTATTCATTACGAGCCGCGCTGGTTCAAGCCGTGGCCCGCCGGAGCGCGAACTATCAGCAACGTGCTGGGGCAAGACCTGCCGCTTGGTGACGTGCTGTTCGACTGCGGCGGCGTGCGGCTGGGCTTCGAAATTTGCGAAGACGCCTGGATGGCGGAGCGACGTGGGGCAGAGCTTTCGTTGTCGGGCGCCGACTTGATTTTAAACCCCTCCGCTAGCCATTTCGCCTTCGGCAAGCACTTGGTGCGCCGCCGGCTGGTGCTCGAAGGCTCGCGCGCTTTCGGAGTCACCTATTTGTACGCGAACCTGCTGGGGAACGAGGCTGGTCGCGCCATCTACGACGGTGACGCGCTGGTCGCGAGCGACGGCGCCCTGGTGGCCGAGGCGCGCCGCTTCGGCTTCTCGGAAGGCGCGCTCACGTCGGCCATCGTCGATATCGAGCTGCCGCGCACCCGTCACGGTTGGCGCTCCGCAGTTTCTCCCAGCGTGAATGACGAGCCCGGTAGCTGTGTGAGCTTGCCGTTCGCATTTCCGAAGCACGCCGCGCCGACGGCGCCAAAGCTCGAAGCCGAGGCTTGGGAGCGCGGCCAGTACGTCAAAGAGGAAGAGCTGGCGCGCGCGTTGTCGCTGGGTTTGTTCGACTACATGCGCAAGAGCCGTTCGCGCGGCTTCGTGGTGTCTTTGTCGGGCGGCGCGGATTCGTCGGCTATCGCGGCGGTGTGTGCCAGCCTGGTCGGCTTCGCCGAGCAGGACTTGGGGCTAGACGGTTTGAAGCGCGTGCTCGACTACGTGCCGGGCGCCGCGACGTCAGCCGACGCCCGCGCGCTCGTACGGCTCTTGCTCACGACCGTGTACCAAGCCACCAGAAATAGCTCGGAAACGACGCGCAGTGCCGCGCGCGGCGTGGCCGAAGCGCTGGGAGCTCGCCACTTTGAGCTGGACGTCGACGCCCAGGTGCAGGGTTATATTTCGATGATCGAAGGCGCGCTCGAGCGTAAGCTCGATTGGCAAACCGACGACATTGCGCTGCAGAACATCCAAGCCCGCACGCGCGCGCCCAGCGTTTGGCTGCTAGCCAACATCTCCGGCGCACTGCTGCTGTCGACCAGCAATCGCTCGGAAGCCGCCGTCGGCTACGCGACCATGGACGGCGACACGGCCGGAGGGCTCGCGCCCATCGCTGGCATCGACAAGGCTTACCTGCGTCGTTGGTTGGTTTGGCTGGAGCGCGAAGGGCCCGCTGGCCTGCAGCCAATTCCGGCGCTTGCGGCCGTCAACGTTCAGGCACCTACGGCGGAGCTCCGCCCCTCGTCCGAGCACCAAACGGACGAAAGCGACCTGATGCCGTACGACCTTCTCGACGCCATCGAGCGCGCCGCCATCCGCGACAAGCGCAGCCCGTTGGAGGTCTTCGAGCTGATGGCCGCGCTCTTTCCGCAACACGGCAAGTTGGCGTTGCTAACCTGGGTCGAGCGCTTTTTCCGGCTTTTCACGCGCAACCAGTGGAAGCGTGAACGCTACGCACCGTCGTTTCATCTCGACGACGAAAACCTCGACCCCAAAACTTGGTGCCGTTTTCCGATTTTGTCCGGCGGCTACGAGCGCGAGCTAAAGGAACTGCGCGCGAAGGTGCTGGGCTAAGCGCGCTCTAAATGACTTCGAGCGCAATTGCAGCATCCAGGCGGCGCAGGTCGGCCGGATCCGAGGTCGCGATTTTGTGTCCTCGGCGTTTGGCACAGAGCACGACCGAAGCGTCGATGATGTCCGAGGTGCCGGTGGCGCCGCACAACTGACCGGCTTCGCGGGCGCGACGGCCGTCGAGTGGTTCGATTTCGACGCCGCCGGTGGTCAATAACTTCGCGAGGCGCGCCTGCGTACGACCATTCCGCCACGCCTGGCCAACGACGCCGGCCGGAATGACGAGCGGTGTCTTGTTCCGTAGCGCACGCACCACGATGGCCACGACGTTGCGATCATTGCGGTCGAAGCCAATTAGCGCCCCCGCATCGAGCGTGATGCCTTTCATTTCTTACGCCGCCCTTTGCGTCGAACCTCGGGCGCGATGCCTAGGACGCCGTCAGCCCAAGCAACCTCATCGGGTGTTAGCGGTCCGCCCGTCTCCTCCAACATCTGTTCCAGCATCGCCATCAGGTCGTCTTCGCTCGTCTTCTCTTCGATGATTCGGCTCACGTACGCGCTGAGCGACGGCGCGTCCCCGCGCTTAACCGCGGCGCGCGCGCGCGCCAGTACCGCTTTCGGTAAGCTAATCGCGACCTTGGCGCTGGTCATACCGCCAATCATACCGCCGCGCTCGTCGAGCGCAACCACCCCAGCCGCCGCGCCGCCGCCGTACCCATGCTCCTATTCGGCCGGGCCCCGCCGCAGTTGCCCGCTCAATGCTGCGACTGGCAGTACAGGCAGCCCACGCCCGTGCAGTTGGCGCGGTAGGAGCATGCGCCGAGCTTGCCCGGCGAAAACTCGCACTGGTCCCCCAACTTGCGGCACGGTTCGGGCGCTTTCTTGATCGAGCCTTTGCCGGGGCAGCCGCTGAGCGTGACGGCGAGCACTGCACAAGTCATGGCGCCGAGCAGCCGCGAAAGAGTTGCCTGCATAGGGAATCCAACGAATCGAGACCGAGTCCGATCGCCTTCACTCTTAGTACGCAGCTCTCGCTCGGGCAACTTGGCCCGGACACGCCACGAAAGCTTCTGCGATTCGAGCTGCGATTGGGCAGCCAAGCTGCGAAGAACTGCCAATGCCTTGCGCTAGCGGTGAATCACCATCGTCGTCGCCGGGCCGCGCCAGGGCATCCAGCGGACGCCGTGCCAACCTTCGGGTAGTGCGGGCTCGGTCCAGGCGAACAGCTTCTTGCCGTCGAGCGGCGACAGGTTGATGCACCCGCCGCTTTTGGGACTGCCCCAGTCGTCGTGCCAGTAGGCGGTGTGCATGGCGTGTGGGCCCGAGAAGTTTTGGGTCCAAGGCACGGCGCTGTGCACCAGATTGCCTGGCGCCTCCATGGTCGCGGTCGCGAATTTTCCAGAAA
>JAYUYU010000796.1:0-3690 GCA_043752365.1 Myxococcales bacterium
CGTAGCCGCTGGCTGGCTCACGGCAGCACAGTGACGAAGATGTCCCAGGGGCCGAGCCGATTGTCCTCCCAGGCCAGCGCCCAGCGGTCACCCAGCCAGACCAGCGAGGGACGGGCGGCGTCGCCGGCGCCGATGCCGGCGACCGCGCGGGGCGGCGCGATCGGCGTGCCATCGGCGGCCAGCTCAGCGAGCTGGACCTCCCCCGATTGGGTCCAGGCCACGCCGTAGACGCTGCCGTTCCAGACCAGGCTGGCCTGCCGCGCATCGCCGCCGGCCGTCGACACGACGACCTCGTTGCCTTGCTTAACTCCGGCGGCGTCGAGCCGCGCAAAGGTGATGGCGTAGGCGCCGCTGCGGCGGTCCTCCCAGGCGAGGCCGAAGCCCGCGTCCGACGCGACCAGCGACGCCCGCAGCGCGGCGCCCGCGCCGGCGGTCTCACGCCGCGGTGCCTCGGGCAACACGCCGGCCACGCTGACCCGCGCGAACCACATGCTCATGACGCCACCGGCGGTATCGTCCTCCCAGGCCAACGCCCATTCGCTGCCCCGCCAGACCATCGACGCGCGCACCGACTCGCCCATCGCGCTCGAGACCGGCACGAGGCCGCCCTGCGGCACCAGGTCGGCGGCGAAGCGCTGCAGGAACAGGTCCGACGAGACCTTGCCGCCATCGTCCCAGGCGACCGCGAGCTCGCTGCCGTTCCACGCGATCTCCGGGTTGAAGGTCTCTTTGGGGGTGGTGCTCAGCCGGAGATCGTCGCCGATGCGCGCGAGCGCGGGGGAGAAACGCGCGGCGTAGATCTCGGCGTTGCCGTCGCGGGTGTCCTCCCAGACGACCGCCGCGCCCGCGCCCGTCCAGGCCACGGCGGCGTAGCCGGCGCTGCCGCTCGATTGGGTGAGCGGGATGGGCGCCGCGAGCGGCACGCCGGTCGTGCTCACCCGCGCCCCGAAGAGCTGGGGGCGGCCGCCGACGAGATCGTCCCAGATCAGCAGCAGCTCGCCGTCAGCGATGACCAGCCGGGGGACGTGCGCGTCGCCGCCTGGCGACCCGAGTGGGGTCTCGGCGCCGAGCCCGCCACCATCGCTGCCCCCGTCGCTCGTGGATCCGGCGAGCGACGTGCCGCTAGTGCCCGCTCCCGGGCTGCCACTCGTGACGCTGCCGCCGGCGCCGGTCGTCCCACTCGTGCCGCTGCCGCCGGCGCCGGCCGTCCCGCCATCACCGTCGTCCGGGGCATCGCCGTCGCCGTCGTCCGCCGGGAGCTCGTAGCCAAAGCGCCCGCATGCTCCGGCCAGCGACAGGCACACCAGCAACAGGGCAGACGCAGGACGCACTAGACATCATATAGCAAGCGTGAGCTCGCCGACAATCCGCGACTCCTTGAGTGACGGTGTGGGTGACTTCAGCAGAACCGCGCCAGGTCGGCTCGCGCGCTCAGCCAGGTCGGCACGCCGCTGCCGTACCCGCGTCGACACTTGGCTACCGACCACGTTTTTCGTGAGTCGATTAGTACGACATGCAGTTTGCCTACCGCAAGGGCGCCATCTCCCAGCTGCTCGTGTAAGCGACCCAGTGCTTCAGCCCGGAGTGTGCACGAGCACGTATGAGGAGGGAGCCGAGTACCCGATGCCGCCGTCATTGACGACCAAGTTGAAGGTCTTCGTCGCCAGCGTCGCCCCACCATTATTCAAGACCTGCCAGTCTCTGAGGTGCCAGCCGGCGTCCGAGAAATGGTCCGGGTTCTCGGACGTCACGATGCCGTAGATGCTGCCCCAGTTGAATTGGCCCACGGTGAGCGGCGGGGCCGGCGGCTTGCCGCAGGTGTCGTTCCAGACGTGGGTCGAGCCAAAACCGGCGACGGGAAAGTAGGTCATCACGAAGTCAGCGACTTCGCCCTTGCCCGGCTGCAGTGGATCGGTTTTCAGGTTCCAGGCAAGCTCGTTCACGAGAAAGGTCGAGTCGACCTGCATCACGTTCGAGACACGGGCACATTTCGTGTACTTCATCGAGTAGCCGACCGACAGCAGCGAGCCAGTGCCCATGATCGGCGAGCCCAAGCCAGTCGCTGCCAGGCTGATGTCGCCGTCGACGTCTTCGTTGAAGATCCACTGGTCACTCACCGAGCTGCCTTCGGACGTCACTTCGAGCCGAAACTTGTGGCACTTGGAGATGTAGTCGAGCGCCTTAGCCTGCCATGCGGCGCCGGACATCTGGCCGCCGAGCAGCTCCCACTGCCGCTCCATGCCCAGGTACACGGGAATGATGCGCTGCACGATGTGCTCGTCGCGACACAGCAGCCACTCTTCTTCGAGGCAGACGTCGCTGACCGTCAACATCAGCTGGCTGAGCGTCGTGCTGGCCGTTACCTTCATGCCCAAGAGCTCGTTCTGGCGTTCGAAGAGGAGCAGGGTCTCGAGCGCTAGGCGACCCGCGGCGCAGCTGGACGCGGCCGCCGCGATCCGCACCTTCACCACCTCTTCGTTGTATTCCGCCAAGAGCCGCTCGAGCTCGGGCCAGCTGACCATCCCCATTTCGGCGCTGCCCAGCAGCGCGGCCTGGCGTTCCTTCATCAAAAGCTCCGCCGCCGCGCTCTGAAGGCGAGCCTCTGCGGAGCCGCCGATGCGCACGCGCACTCCGGCTAGTGACGCTGAAACCCCGCTCTTTGCCGTCGCGTAGGCGTAGCTGCTGAAGTGGAGCAGTAGCAGGCTGAGCTTCGAATCCTTCGAGTCGGGGCTGGCCAGTATCACTTCATTGTTTTCGCCTGACCAACCGAACGGCAGCTGCTGCTCGACCGGCGGAATTTCGGAAGCAACCGGCGTGATCACGAGCTTCACCGGTTGATTGAAAGCCAGGCCGTCGGGCAAGAGCTGCACACCCCAGACCGGGCCGTCACCGAAGGGCTGCTCGGTCAGCTTGACCGGCGTCATGCTGATCGTCTCGGGTGAGATCAACGCGTCACCGGGCACGGTGAGCTCGAACTCGGTGCCGTCCTCGGCCGTCGTGCTTAACGTGCCGCCGCTCAGGGGCATGTCCATGACGACGCGCGACGCCGTTTCGAGCGTGTAGACCACGCTCAGAGGCGAGGCATGCGGCGTCAGCGACCAGAGCGAGGTCTCCGCCTCGGGCGGCCTGCCGCCGTCCCCACCCCCCCCCTCGCCCGCGGCGCCATCGCCTGCGTTTCCGCCATCGCCCGCGCTTCCGCCATCGCCCGCGCTTCCGCCTTCGTCCGCGCTTCCGCCTTCGCTCGCGCTTCCGCCTTCGCCCGCGCTGCCGGAGCCGGGTTCATCCTCACCACCAGCGCCGTCCCCCGCCAGCGACCCCTCACCCCCCTGCGCCTGATCGCCCTTGCCGCTCGGGGCGTCGGAACCTGAGCACGCCGATCCGAGGGTTAGCCCTAACAGGACCGACAGTGTAAAGCCGATTCGACGCGCGTAAAATCCCATCCCGACTGCCTAGCACGCAGCTAGCACTCGCGTCTCACAGTACGCACACCAACCCCTTTCGAGCGAGCCGTTCTGTTCGGCCGCATCACGGCGGACAAGTCGAGTAAACGTACACGCCGCGACCTTTCAGAGTCTGTACCTTGGAGGCCTGGCCCGCGCAGTCGAAAGCGTTACTGTAAAGGTAGACATAGTCGCCACTTCCGAGGCCGGAGTTGTCGACGAGCGGCGTGAGGTCCGTCACGGCGCAGCT
>JAYUYU010000797.1:0-9219 GCA_043752365.1 Myxococcales bacterium
CACTCAATCCTCAATCCTCAATCCTCACTACTGCCTCGACTCCCTAGGCCGTGGCGTCACGTTCGGAACTGTAACGGCGCTGCTCGGCGCCGCCATCGCCACGTTGCACGGCCTGCGCACTGGCTTCTGCGACGCCCCGCTCGGGTACGAGCTGTGGGTGACCGGGCCGGGTCCGGGTGCGGCGCTGGGTGGCGCGTGGGGCGCCGGCGCGGCGCTCGTGGCTGCGCGCTTTCAGCGCGTGCGTTTGTGGAGCGTCCTGTTCGCGTTGGCGGGTCCGCTGGGCGGCATCGCGCTCGGCTTTGCGCGCTTTTACACGAGCCCGATGGTGTTCGGCTTCGACCCGTTCGTCGGTTACTTCGCCGGGCCGCTCTACGATACCGTGGTCGATCCGGGCGTGCGCTTGCTGAGTTACCGCGTCGGCTCGCTGGCGAGCCTACTCGCGGTAGCGGTAGTGGCCTGGCACCTCGAACTGACTCAAGCGAGCCGTTTTCGGCTGGTTTGGCGCGGGAGGCCGGGAGTCGTGGCCGCAGGAGCGGTCGCGGCCGTACTGAGCCTGGCGGTGACGTTGTCCGGCGCGCGGCTGGGGCATTGGAGCACCACCCGCAGCATCGAACAGGCGCTCGGCCGCAGCGTGACGCTAGGGCGCTGCGACGTCGTTTACTCGCCCGGCGTGCCGAGCGCGGATGCTCGGCGAGTCGCCGACGAGTGCAACGGGCACTTGCCCGAGGTGGAAGCTTATTTAGGTGCACCTGGGCCGGCCAAAGTGAAAGTGTTCTTGTTCGCCTCCGACGCCGAAAAGGGCGCGTACATGGGCGCGACCCACACCTACATCGCCAAACCTTGGCGCGGCGAGGTGTACGTGCAGGCCGCGGGCTTTCCGCACCCAACGCTGGGGCACGAGCTGGCGCACGTCGTCAGCGGCAGCTTTGGTGCCGGGCCGTTCCGTGTCGCGGGTCCGCTGGGCGGCTTGATCCCCGATCCGGGTCGCATCGAAGGCATCGCGGTGGCCGCGTCGCCCGGCGAGGACGACGACTTTACGCTGCTCGAGTGGTCGAAGGCGCTGCTGGACCTGAACCTGTTGCCCGAAATGCAGTCGGTCTTCCGGCTCGGCTTCTTGGCGAAGTCTTCGAGCACGGCTTACACGGTGGCTGGCGCGTTCGTGAGCTGGCTGCACGACCGCTACGGCGCCGAGGCCGTGCGCGGCTGGTACGGCGGCCGCGGCATCGACGAGGTGACGGGCGGTCAATCTTTCGCCGCCCTCGACGCGGCTTTCCGCGCCGATCTAGCGAAGATTCAGCTGCGACCGGAGCTTTTGGCGATGGCCAAAGCGCGCTTTGACCGACCGTCGATATTTGGGCGCGTTTGCCCGCGGCGCATCGACCGCGACATGGCGCTGGCCGAGGGCCGGCTCGGCTCCGGCGATATTTTCGGCGCTCGAGACGCCTTCCGCGGCTTGCTCGCCCTCGCGCCCGACAACACGCGCGCGCGCTTGGGCTTGGCGCAGTGTGACGTGCGCGAGGGCGCGCTCGACGCCGCCGTCAAGCGTTACCAAGCGCTGGCCAACGACCCACGCCTTTCGGTGCTGGAGCGCGCCGCCGCGCTGGAAGCGCGCGGCGACGTGCAAGTCATGGCCGAGCAGCCCGGGTTGGCCGTGGAGGCCTACGCCGGCGTGGCCAAGCTCGACGCCGACGAGGATCGGCAACGCACGCTCGAGGTCAAGACGCTGCTGGCCGGATCGCCGCCCGGTACCGGCATGCGCGCGCTGCTGATAGGCACTCCACGCTTGGGGCCCAGTTGGGACGAAGCCGCGCCCGTGCTGGGGGCCGAGGCCGAGCAAGGGCAGCCGCTTTCACAGTACCTGCTTGGTCGCAACCTGTGGCTCCACGGCCGTCCCGAAGCCGCGCTTTCGTACCTCGACGCCGCGCTCGACCCCAATCCGAGGCCGCCGCGCTCGGCTGGCGCCAATTGGCCCCCAGCGCTCAGCATCGTGCGCGAAAGCTTGCGCTTGCGCGTCGTCATCGGCTGCTACGACCGGCGTCTAGGGCTCGAGAAAGCGCGCGACGCCTTTAGGCGTTTTGACGCAGATCCGGGCGTGCCCGCGGCCAAAAAAGCCGCCACGCGTCGGTTCGCCAAGCGCTGCGGGCTGTAATGCCTTAGAGGCGGTGGAGGGCGCTAGCCGACGCCGCTGCCGAGGCCGCGCATGAGGTACTTTTGGGTGAACGCGAACAGGCCGAGCGCGGGCAAGCTGAGCAGCGTGCTGCCGGCCATGACGATGTGCCAGCGAACGCCGGAGCCCTGTTCGCGCAGCAGCGCGATGCCGAGCGGCAAGGTGCGCACGCTGTCGTCGACGGTCATGACGAGCGGCCAGAAATAGTCGTTCCAGTGGTGAACGAAGCTGACCAGGAAAAATGCTGCCAGCGAGGGCGCCAGGATCGGCGGCAGCACTCGGTACACGATGTAAAGCTCGCTGGCGCCGTCGAGTCGCGCGGCTTCGATAAGCGCGTTGGGGACGCTGAGCAGCGCTTGGTGGAGCAAGAAGGTGCCGAACGCGCTGACCGCGAACGGCAGCACCAACGCGGGTAAGGTATTGACCAAGCCAAGCGCCGAAAACAGCGTAAAAGTGGGCACGAAGCGCAGCTCGGCCGGGATCAACAGCGCTGAAAGCAACAGCGCGAAGGCCGCGCCACGCAGCCGAAAATCGAGCTTGGCCAAGGCATAGGCTGCCGGCAGCGCGATCGTTATTTGCGTCGCGGCGATCAACAACGCCATCAAGGTCGTGAGCCCGACGTAGCGAGCGACGGGCAGCGACTGAAAGACCTCGGTGTAGGCTGAAAGCCGGAACGCAGTCGGCAAAGCGGTCGGCGCTTTGAGCAGCTCTTGCGGGGTCTTGAGGCTCGTTAGCACCATCCAACCGTACGGAAAGAGCCACAAAAGCGCCGCCAGTAGCGCGCAACCCAGCGCCAGGCGCCGCACCGAGCGCTCGCCGATCATGTTTTCTCCTCGGTGCGGAAGGCGCGCAACTTGAGCCAGGTCAGCGCTGACAAAACCAGGAAGAAGACGACCACCAGGGAGCTTGCGCGACCGACCCGCAGATCGCGAAACAGTTGTTCGTAGATGGCGTAGACCAGCACCGTCGTCGAGCGCACGGGGCCGCCCTGGGTCAACAGCCGCACCACGTCGAACAGTTGAAAGCTGGCGATCAGGCTGGTGGTCGCCACGAAGGCGGCTGTCGGCCGGAGCAGCGGCAGCGTGACGTGACGCAGCCGCGAAAGCGGCCCGGCGCCGTCGAGCGCGGCGGCTTCTTGCATTTCTGGCGGCAAGGCTGCAAGTCCCGACAAGAAAACGACCATGGCGTAGCCGGTCACCTTCCACAGCACGATCAGCGCCACCGTGATCGGCGCGAGCGCCGTGCTGGTCAGCCATTTCACTTTGGCCATGCCGAGCGCGCCCAAGCAGCGGTTGACCACGCCCGCGTCGGCGTCGAAGATCCACAAGAACAACAGCCCCACGCTGACCCACGACACCACGTACGCGCTGAACACCGCGCTCCGGGCCAGCGCCGCAAGGCGCCCAGGCCGGTTCACCGCCAGCGCCAGCCCAAGACCCAGCACGAGCGAGCCTGCGACGACAATCACGCTTATCAGCAAGGTCGTGCCGAGCGACGCGAAAAGCTCGCCGGAACGCAAAATGGCGCGGTAATTCTCCAGGCCGATGAAGCGCGGCGGCGTCAGCAAATCCCACTCGTAGAAGCTGGTGTGGAGCGCCGAAAACAGCGGATACACGAAGAAGACGCCCAGTGCGGCCAGCATGGGTGACAACAGCCAAAACGGCTGGCTGGGGCGGCTGGGCTTCACAGCAGGCTCTCCCGGGCCAGCGTGCGCGCTTCGGCTAGCGCGCTTTCGGGGTCGAGCTTTTCGAGCATGGCGGCTTCGAGGCGAGGCTGCACGACCTCGCGCTGCACCCGAAACAGGCTCCTGGACCAGGGCCACGGCTCGGCCACGCTGAGCTGGTCGAGCGCCACGCGGTAGTTCGGGTGCTGCGCGTAAAAGCCGTTCGATTCCAGCAGGCGCGCGGCCTCGGTCGTGACCGGTAGGTAGCCGGTCTCGCTCGACCAGAACGCTGCTGACGCGGGTTCGAGCAAGTAGCGCACGAAGCGCCACGCCGCCTGCTTTAGCTCGCTCGGCGCGCTTTTCAGCAAGACGAAATGCGTGCCTCCGGTCGGCACCGAGCCTCGCACACCGCGCGGCAGCGGCAGTGCCCGCACCGGAAAATCAGCGGTTTCTTCCAGGTAGCGAACGAAAGCGGTCGAACTCCACATCATGGCGACGCGGCCCGCCAGAAAATCTTGGCTCAGCTGCTCCCAGGCATTGTAGTCACGCCCGGGTGGCTGCTTCATCGACCCTTCTGCCACCAGCCGTTGCCACAGCGACAGCGCCTGGACGCCCGCTGCGCCGCCGAGCGACACGCGCCCGTCCGGCTCCACGATGGCGCCGCCGGCTTGGCCCACCAGCGCGGCCCAGAACCACCAATCGATGGGGCAGCCGAAGCCGAAGCGGCCCGGCCGCGTGAGCGCCCTCGCGACTTCGGCCAGGCCTTGCCAGGTGTCGGGGACGCCGTGCTGACCCTCCAACAGCCGTTGATTGACGTACGCGATCGGGGTCGAGCGATTGAACGGCACGATCACTAGTGGGCGTTCGGCCCCGCCGCGGAAGGAGCCGGCTTGCCCGAGTGCAGGGTGCAAGGGCAACGTGCGTGCCCCGGGGTAGTCGTCGAGCGGCTCCAGCACGCCCGCTTCGGACAAGTAGGGCACGACCTCGCCCACGACGTGGCTGAGCGGCGGCGCAGCCCCCGCAGCCAGCGCGGTGCGCAGTTTAGCGAGCCCTTCGAAATAGTCGCCTTGGAAGACCGCGCGCACCCAGACGTCGTTTTGGGCGTGGTTGAAGCGCTCGACCAGCTTCGCCAAAGTGGCGCGGTTTCGTCCGCCGTAAGTGAACCAAAACGGCACCACGAGGCGGCCGGGCGGCGCGGCTTGCTCGGCGCAGCCAGTCGCACCGCCACAAACCGCGGCGGTGCTGAGCAAGAACGCCCGGCGCTGCATGCCCAGTGCTATAGCCGGGCGGCTTTCCTTGTTGCTCGCCAAACTGCACGCCCGCCGGCTAGCTGCCGCTTTTACGGCGCTTTGTGCGGTCGCGCTGGCGTGTCACACGCGTGACGAAGCGCCCCCTCAGCGGTCAGCGCCGGCCCAGGTTTCGGCGACGGCGTCCGTTCAGGCCATAGCCCGCCCCAGCGCTGCGTTGCCCGAGGCGGCGACCGCGCTCGTGGTCGGTGCGGGTTGCGGTAGCGGACAGCAGCTCATTCCGGGCGGCAAGGTGTGGATTGGCTCGGAGCCGAATGAACATTTTGCGGACGACGAGAGCCCGCGCTTTCTGACGGAGCTGGCTCCGTATTGCTTGGACGAGACCGAAGTCACCGTGAGCGCTTACCGGGCCTGCGTCGAAAATGGCGCCTGCACGAAGCCGAAGGACAAGCAATTCCACTGCAATTACCGCTACGCCGATCGCGAGCAGCACCCCATTAACTGCGTAAGCTGGCAGCAGGCCAATCAGTTCTGTGTGGCGCAGGGGCGGAGGCTGCCGACCGAAGCCGAGTGGGAATACGCGGCACGGGGAGGGGAAAAGTACCTCGAATACTCTTGGGGCAACCAGCAGCCGGACGGACGCACGTGCTGGAAGCAGGCGCATAGCTGCGCCGTAAAGAGCTTCGCCGCTGGCGCGTTCGGGCTGTTCGACATGACGGGCAACGTTTGGGAGTGGGTCGACGACTATTACGGGCCCTACCCATGGCCGCCAGCCAGCGGTTTCTCGCGCGTGTATCGAGGTGGCGGCTGGTCACGGCGCTTCGAAAAGTGGCTGCATACGCGGCTGCGCAATCGCGAAGCCGAGAGCTTTTCAGGGTCGCACCTGGGCCTGCGTTGCGCTGTCTCACCCAGCGGGGTGAAGTGCCCGTTCGGGGCCGACGCAGGCGGGCGTTGCTTGCCCGGCGTGCTGGAACGGGCTTGCGAGCCGCCACGCGCCTGGAACGGGGTGCGCTGCGCCAAGCCAGGAGAGGCGCGCTGCCGCGAGGGCTGGGTCGAGACCAACGGCCACGGTTGTGGGCTGGCCGAGGACGCGGAGACCCCCGAGCCAGATTTGGAGGGCGAAAGGGCCGGCATAACCCGCGAGCCGGCGCCCGAGTTCGAAGCGGACTGTACTCGGAACTTTCAGGGCCGCCCCCACGCTTTCCGCTATTCGGGTGGCACCCACCGCGGCCGGAATTTGGTAAGTCGGAGCGCAGGATGCAAAAATCGAGACGTTGGCGTTGGCTTCAACTCCACCTGCTGCCCCTAGCAGCAGCGTGTGCCTCCGCCCCGCCGCCAAGCTCCGCCCCCGCTGACGGTGAAGCGGTCTCAGCCAGCGCCACCCTCGCAAGCCCCGCGGCAGAGCCACCTCTGGCAGCTGCGCCCGCTCCCGCGGAGCAAAACGCCTTCCCGCCGGCGCGCCCTGCTGTTGATTCTGCTCCCGCGCCGTCCTCGGCCCCGGCAGACCTGCCCGCCGGCACGAAGGTCCTGCAAGTCGGCGACTCGTTCGCGGCCGCCTTGGGCGTGGAGCTTGGCAAGCTGCTGAAGCACTCGGGCCTGCGCACGACGCTCGAAACCAAGACGCCCAGCTACATCGGCGACTGGGCGTTCGGCCCGGTCTTACGCAAGGCCATCTCTGACTACAATCCCGACTTGGTGCTGATCACGCTGGGCGCCAACGAGGTCGAGATCCCGGTGCCGGCCCAACGCGTTGGCCCGATTCAGCGCCTGGTGAAGAGCCTCGGCGGGCGCCCCTGCGTGTGGATTCTCCCGCCGCTGTGGAAACAGGACACGGGGGTGATGCAGGTCATCAAGGACAACGCGAGCCCCTGCCAGGTGCTGGATTCGTCGACGTTGGTGCCGGCATTGCCGCGCGGGCCCGACAAGATTCACCCGAACAGTGAGGGCCGGGTAAAGTGGGCGGCCGCGGTGTTCGAGTGGCTCAAACAAGCGCGTGAGCCGCAAGGCCCACGGCCCTGGTCACTCCGCGGCGGCCCGTTGTGAGCGACGACTCGAATCGCTCGTACCTGCCGTGGGTGTTGGCTGCGATGGTTTTGGTGGTAGGCGGCGCCAAGATCGACGCGGCCCGACCGCTGGTGGCGCGCGGCTTGGCCCTGGCAATTCCGCTGGTGCCCGTGGCGCTGGCGCTGAGGCGTGTGGAGGGCGGCGCCTTGAGGCTCGAACGCGCCGCGACAGCCGTAGGCTGGCTGACGATTTTAGCGGCGGAGGCCTGCGTCGCAAGCGCAGTATTTCAGGTCGCGGCGCTGGATAAGTTCATGCCGGTCGCACGCTGGACGCTTTACGCGGCCGCCGTAGGCGCGCTGGTCGTGCACACCCTCGAAGCCCGGAGTCAGGGCACGGCGCGCTTTGCCGGCTACGTGGGGATCGCCGCAGGCTTCGGCGTTTACCTGTCGGGTCACGCCGGCAAGGACCCGTTCGCCGCGGTATTTGGCGCGTTCTTCGTGGGCCTTTTGGTAGGCGGCGGCACGGGCCTTCTAACGGGTGAGCTGCTCAGCCGCGTCTTCAAGAAGGAGTAGCCGTAGCTCAGTTGTCGGACAATACGATCAAGTGATCGAGCACGAGGCGCTCGTCGACCGTGAGTAGCCCGCGTTCGCCGCGCAGCCCATCCACGTAGTACGTAAAGAGCTGACGGTCGAAGTCGCCGAGCGACAACACGACGCTTTCGAAGGTCGTGAACGTGTCCGGATGCATGGCTCGGCGCGCGGCCAGATGCAGCTCGACCACGTAGTCGATCCATACCGACTGACCGGTCCAGCGCGCCAACGATAGCGCGTGCCGTGACGCCATCAGGCAGACCTCGTCTGGCACCGTGAGACCAGCAGTAGCGCCTTGCAGGATACGCTTGAGGTGCGACGACAAGACTCGGCGCGCCTCGTCGAGGTTGCCGTTGCTTGCCAAGCGCTCCGCCAGCGCGCCAATGACCTCCAAAGCGTCAGCGCGGGCCGTGGACGGCACACCCGAGCTGCGGCTCCGCAAGGCCTTCAAATCGGCCGAACGCGAGGAGGGCGGGCCGCCGTCGGTCGCCGCGATGGCCAGCTCGTCGAGGTGCAGCTCCAGCTTGCCGAACGACTCGCGAGCGTCAGCTGGCAGGGTCGTATTCGCGGGGACACGCGGACTGCCCGGAATGATCACCGACGGAGTCGAGACGATTGGGGGCACGGAGCGCTTGGCTTCCTCGCGCCGAGCACGCAGCGGAGTAACGCGCGCATCTGGGCGCGCCTCGAACAGCGAAATCTCGGTCGTGCCCAGCAGCAGGCGATCACCCTCGCGAAGTAGGGCGCTGTGGGTAATGCGCATACCATTCACGTAGACGCCGTTCGTGCTGTGCAAGTCCTCCACCACGACCGAGTCCTCACGGACGCTGATGCGCGCGTGCATGCGCGAAACCAAACCGTCATCCACCATGACGTCGCATTCTGGCAGCCTTCCGGCGAGCAGCGAGCCCTCCCGCAGCTCGAGCTCACTCACGGGAGTGATAATACTCACAGGCGCCCGCAGCAGCGGCGGACGTTCCTGCAGCTCCGCCATCGGGGGCACGCTGCGAGCTGGTGCGCGCACGATTGGTGTGGCGCGCGGAGTATTAATCCTCATCGATCCCGCATGTTATCTTGCAGGCGCCGGAAGCGAAGCCAAAACTTGCCGCTTTCGCGGGCTCTGTCTCGGCTCGCCGAGGGCGCGGTTCGACGGCAGCCTATGGTGGTCGCATGCCACCGACAGCGACGCTGAGGCCGACTCTACGCCGGGTCGAGCACTCGGGCTGTTTGCCACCCGTCTCACCGGGTGGCTGGAAGTCTGGTGACTCCAGCGAGAATCGAACTCGCGTTACCGGCGTGAGAGGCGCCCTGGGGGAGCAGGATCCAGCAGGAATCATGCTGGATCCGTTGCTGGACGGGCAGGGGCAAAAACCTAGCAAAACGCCCGATCCGAAGTCGCTTGGGCAATTGGTCCGGGCCGAAACTCCGAACGGCCTTGTTTTCAGCGGCGGCCGACCACCAGCCCCACGTTATCGGATGCCCACCCCGACGCGGCGCGCGATGGTCCTACCGGGGCGGGTCGCTTGCCACGTCTCGCGCCTGTGCACA
>JAYUYU010000798.1:0-20930 GCA_043752365.1 Myxococcales bacterium
CTCTTCGGCGCCTTGCGCGCCTACAAAAAGCTGCACACGGCTTCGCTCGGCGTGCTCAGCCCGGGAGGTTTCTACGCAGGCGCTAGCTGCACCGCACAAGTTTCGCCCGACGCCTTCCGTCAAACCTTGGCCGAAGGCGCCGCACGCGCCGCCCAACGCCTGACGGTCATCCACGAAGCCGCGCACGCTGCGGACCACCCTTATGCGGCCGGGCACCTGGAGGGGCGCTATTTGAAGTTCGTGCTCTGTCGCTCGCTTGGCTTCGCTTAGGGGTCAGGGGTCAGGGGTCAGGGATCAGGGATCAGGCAGCGGAGGGGCCAGGGCGAAGCAGGGGGGCGGTCGGCACAGGGTCGCAGTGGGGCAGGGCGAGACGCGCACATCACGTCGGACACGCGCCAGCGGCCGCATTTCACGTCGGGCCCCGCGGCAGCGACGCGCTTGACGTCGTGCCCCTCGCCAGCGCCCGCGATTCGCGTCGTGCCCCTCGCCAGCGGCCGTGTTTCGCGTCGGGCCCCTCGCCAGCGGCCGCTTTTCGCGTCGGGCCCCGCGCCAGCGGCCGCGATTCGCGTCGGGCCCCGCGCCAGCGCCCCTCACTCTCCCCTGACCCCTTGCTCGGCTAACCCCTGACCCCTGACCCCTGACCCCTAAGCCTTCAAACCTTCTTGTACTCTTCGACAAACTCCCAATCGGCGATGAGATGCTTCTTGAGCATGAGCGAGAGTAAGGCGGAGAAGAGCGCTTCCCAGCGCACGTTTTCTCCGAGAATCTCGCTGGCGTCGGCGCCGTGAGAGAGCGCTCGCAGCGCCGCCACCAGGTCGCGTGCGGTGAGGCCTTCGGCGGGTGCCTCGGTGGCGGGCGGGTCGCTGGGTAGCCGCTTCTTCGTCGCTACGGCGGACTTGGCGGGTAGGTTCACCTTGGTTCCATCGAGCAACGTCAACGTGACCATGCGTTGTCCCTTGCCGCGTCGTGGCATCGGGATCTCGTGGGCTTCAATCTGCGGTCCGCTGTCAGGGCCGTCGAGGCTTTCGGTTTCGGCGGCCGAGGGCGGGGGCGGGGGAGAAGGGGAATGTAAAGGCGTGGGGCCGGGCGAGGGCGTGGGGCCGGGCGAGGTGGTGGCTGCCGGAGCGGGAGCGACGACCGCCGGAGTCGGGCGCGAACTCTTGCGATTCGCACGCTCCGCCGAAGCGCGTTCGGCCTCTGCCTCGGCCAGGGCCTCGGACAGTGAGGAGGAGTCCTTGCCGGCGCCGTAGTAGGCGCGAATGGCCGACCGAATGTCGGTTGGGGGGGCGATCATGGCCCGTACCGGCAAGCCCGCAAATTGCGACACGTCGGCCTGGGCCTTCTCGTCGCTGGGGTCGTCCATGGCCACGTACAGCGTTTGGCCCAAGCCGCGCACCTTGCGCACGAAGATGGGCACCACGCAGAAACGCTCGGCCAGCTCTTGGCTGACCAAGTTGAGCAGTTGGCGCGAAAAGTCGATGTGATAGAGCGACACCCACGGCACGCTCAGCTGTTGGCTGAGAATTTGAGTGACCTGCGTTTCACTGACGAGCCCGGCTTCCACCAGCAGCGTTCCGATGCGCCGGCCATCCTGCGTTTGGAGGGCCAAGGCGTCCTCCAGCTGCTCGCGGGTAACGATGTGGGCCTCAACGAGGAGTTCGCCGAGCCTGACGCGGGCCGTGACCATATCCTAGAATTCTAGCCTTCCCGTTGCGGACCGGCCACTTTGGGCCGAATCAATAGGCCGACCGACAGGAGACGCACAACCAGCCTGAGATCCGGGCCTACGAGAAACCTAGCGGTCTTGGTTGGCTCGGATAGAATGGCCAGTCGCCCGCTCTCGCCTGGTACTCAGTGAACGCCCAAGCCCAGCCCTCCCTTCGAACCTGCCCGCACTGCGGTGCCGGCTGCGCAAGCGAGCACCAATACTGCCCAGCCTGCGGCTTTCCGATCGGCACCATGGGCTCGACCACTGATGACAAGTTCGTCGGCAAAACGCTGCCCGGCGGCTATCACATCCTCGACCTCATCAGTGTGGGCGGCATGGGTCGCGTGTACCGGGCCGAGCAGTCGGCGCTCGGTCGCACGGTGGCGGTGAAGATCATTCACCCCCACCTGCTGTCGGACGAAAACTCGGCGCTCCGCTTCATCACCGAAGCGCGCGCGGCTAGCCAGCTGAACCATCCGAACTCGATCGCCGTGTTCGACTTCGGTCGTACCGACGACGGGCAACCCTACTTGGTGATGGAGTTCTTGCGCGGCAAGGACTTGGCGCGCGTCGCCTACGAAGAAGGCCCGTTGGGTTTTGGACGCATCGTCGACGTGCTGCGCCAAACGCTCGCCGCGTTGAGCGAAGCGCACGAATTGGGCATCGTTCACCGCGACCTGAAGCCGGAAAACATCATCTTGCAGCCGCTACGGCGCGGCGGCGACTTCGTGAAGGTGGTCGACTTCGGTCTGGCCAAGCTGCGCGCCGACGCGCAGGGTCCCAGCGTTACCAGCCCCGGCATCGTGTGCGGCACGCCCGACTACATGGCGCCCGAGCAGGGGCGCGGCGATCCAATCGACGGGCGCAGTGATTTGTACGCCATGGGCGTGATCTTGTTCCAGTTGCTGACGGGGCGCCTGCCGTTCGAGGCGGACAGCCCGACGCAGGTGGTCATGATGCACATGACTATCCCGGTGCCCGATCCGCGCCAGGTTGCGCCCGAGCGCAACATTCCGGATCCGCTCGTGCAGGTGGTGAACAAGGCGCTCGCGAAGGACGCCAAGAAACGCTACCAGGACGCGATTGAGTTCCAAGACGCGCTGAAGAGCGCGCTGGCTCTGGCCGAAAGCGTGCCGCCCGAGCAGCGCTTCTCAGCGCCGCCCGCGCTCGGCGTGCTGCTAGCGTGTCCCAGCTGCGGGCACCAAGTACCGGCGGCCAAGTTCTGCTTGGAGTGCGGGGTGCGCTTGCCTGCGCGCAGCGCCTTGCCCGAGACCGCGACGCATCCGGCCTTGCCGCTGCCGCTCGTGGCACGTGATGACGACGTGTCATGGCTGGAAGATCGACGACAACAGGTGCGGGGCGCGCTCTTGGGCGCTCGGCTCGTTGGCGAACAGGGCGCCGGCAAGACCCGCCTGGTCAGCGAGCTTTTGGGGCGCGCATCGGCCGATGGCGACTTCATCGCCGTAACCGGCCCTGATCCGTATCACGCCGAGGTTGCCGGCTACGCTCTGCGCACGGCGGTCGAAGCGCTGGCTGGTCTTTCGGAGATCGAGATTACCGAGCTCGCGTTCGAGGACGCGAGCCCTGACGCCGAAGCGGGGCTAGCCGAGCTGTTCGACTCGGCGCCGAAGCGTCACGACATTCGCTCACCGCACGAGCGTCGCTTGGCGCTAGCCGAAGGCTTGCGTTGGGCGCTTACGCGCGCCGCCAAGCGCTCCAAGTCGGGACGCATCGTGCTGGCCATCGACGACTTGCAGCGAGTCGACGGCCCGAGCCGCAACGCTTTTGCCGACGTGCTGGGCGAGCCGCCGCGCTTGTCTGCGCTGTTTCTGGCGACTCACACGCCCGGGTTCGACGCGGGCTGGGGCGCCGAGGCAGCTGCGCGCATCTTGCCTGGTCTGCCGCCACCGGCGGTGTCGCGGCTGCTCCGCCCCAGTCACGGTGGCGCGCGCGCCGACGACACCGGGCGCGGCGTGCTGCCCATGTACGTCGAGCAAGTCCTTCGTTACAGCCAAGAAGGCGGCAGCGACCCGCCCGCACGCTTGGCCGACTTGATAGCTTTGCGTGTGGATACGCTGGACCCGGCCGCGCGCCGCACCCTGCAGGCGCTGGCGGTCATGGGCGACCACGTGAAGCCCGAAATTATCTCCGGAATTCTGCGCGGCGACGACGTCGAAGGCACCCTACCCGAGCTGCGCCGCGCCGGCATGATCGCGCAGCAAGACGGACGCATTTCCACGTCGCACCCGCTGCTGCGCGACATCGTGCTGCTCGGCATTCCAGCGGCGGTGAAGAAGGATTTGCACAGCCGCGCGCTGCGCGCTTGCGAGCGCCTCAACGCGCCTATCGAGGCGCGCGCTCAACAAGCCTACTACGCCGGCGATTCTTTCCAGGCCCTGCTGCTGTTGGAGCAAGTTGCTGAGCGCGCTGCGGCGCGCGGCGACACCGCCACGGAAGTGCTTGCGCTACGCCGCGGGCTAGAGATTGCGCGCCAAGAAATCGCGCGCGGCGAGCTAGACGACCCGCTGCGCGCCGTGCTGATTTTCGGCCGCAAGCTGGGTGCATCACTCACGCGTGCCGGCAACTTTGCCGACGCCGAGGGCGTCCTGCGCGAGGCCTTGGACGTCGCTGGGCCGAGCGGCACGGACCGCGCGCGCGTGCTGTCGGCGCTGGCGCACGTCGCCCACGGCCGCCGTCGCGCCTCTGAGGCAATGGGCTACATCGACCAAGCCATCAGCGTGGCGCGGGAGTCCGGGGCTCACGACTTGGTCAATGCTTTTGCCGACACCCGTCGCGCTTGGGCTTCCTAACAGTAGCTGACGCGCAAAAATCCTGGGTGGGGCTCGGTTTGTCTCGCGCCCGAGGCGTATCCGGGAGTAAAACCCACCTTGGCTTCCACGACAGGGAGCAAGACTGCCACGCTAACTGGTTAGCTTGGCTGGACACACGAGCGAGGCGTTTGCCTCTCGCATCGTCGTTTGAAGGGAATCCTGATGAGAGAGCCCGAGCACAGCGAACGCAAGCCGCGCTCGGGCCCCAGCAGCGGTTCCTTCAAGGTCGCGCGCGTCGAGGTGCAAGAGCTGGCGGCGCTGGCCGGCCCAGAAGGCTTCGTGGCCCCGGGCGGCGAGCTGCTCAGCGACGAGCTGCTCGTCGATCGAGTGTTGCGCGGCGAGCCTGACCACTTCGACGTCTTGATGCGGCGCACCGCGGCTCGGTTGTACCGCATCGCGCGCGGCATCAGCGGCAATCCGCTCCGCGCGGAGGACCTGGTGCGTGACACCTTCGTGCGGGCTTACGAGAACTTGGCCAGTTACGACCGTAAGTTGCGCTTCGCCGACTGGCTGAGTCGCATCGCGATTCATGGCGCCCTAGGTAGCCTCAAGCGCGCCTCCCAGCCTCCGCCCGCCGAGCCCGCGCGCCGCCAGCAGCGTGACCTCGTGCGGCAGCTAGAGGACGCCGTCGACGTGTTGCCCGAGCAGTTTCGGGTCGCGGTCACGCTGTGCGTGCTCGACGACATGCCGCCGGTCGACGTCGCCACGACCCTCGGCGTTGCGGCGGATTCCGTGCGCACCTCCGCTTTTCGGGGCCGGTTGCGCCTCAGGCGTCAGGTCGGTATGCGCTTCGACGACGCCGAAGCGCGGGCCTTCGGTTTGGATTTAGCCAGCGCCGACGAGGTCATGCGCAAGGTTCGCTTGCGCCTCGGTTTAATTCGCGCCTGAGCGCGTTTCAGCGGAAGCGCGTCGTTGGTTTGGGCGGCGCGTCGCGCCAGCGCGATGCCGGGAGCTGCGTTCCGCCATCGGCCGGGGCCAGCCGAGCCGTGTGATCGGCCCTGGCGGCGAGCGCCACCAGCAGCAAAGCGTCTTCGAGCTGCTGCTCGTCGGTGGCGGTCTCTTGGCAAAGCGCGGCGGCGTTTTGTTCGACGAAGTTCGTGTCGTAGTCGCCAGCGACCACGCGCGGGTGCGCCAGCAGCCGCTCCAGAAACGCGAGGTTGGTGGCGACTCCCAGCACCGTGTACTCGGACAACGCGCGGCGCATTCTGGCTAGAGCAAGCTCGCGAGTCGGTGCCCACACGCACAGTTTGGACAACATGGGATCGAACTCGGGGCTTACCCAGGAGCCGGAACCCACGCCGCTGTCGTCACGTACGAAAGGGCCCGACGGCGCTGCTAGGTGCTCGATGCGGCCGGGCGCCGGCAAAAATCCTTGCGCTGGATCCTCCGCGTACACCCGCGCCTCGAGCGCGACACCTCGCCGCTCGACGCTGTCGAACGACAAGCGCTGCCCGTCGGCGATACGCACCATCTCCTGCACCAAGTCGATGCCGGTAACGAGCTCGGTGATGGGATGTTCGACTTGGAGTCGGGTGTTCATCTCCAAGAAGTAGAAGCTCTGGTCGCGGGCTAACAGGAACTCGAAGGTACCTGCCGAGTGGTAGCCAATCGCTCGAGCGCCGGTCAACGCGACCTGGCACATGGCGGCGCGCGTGGCCTCGGTCAGCGTGGGGCACGGCGTTTCTTCGATAATTTTCTGGTGGCGGCGCTGCAGCGAGCAGTCGCGTTCGAATAGGTGAACGAGGTTGCCGTGGCGATCGCCCAGCACCTGAATTTCCACGTGGCGCGCCGAGGTGATCGCCTTTTCGATGTAGACAGTGCCGTCGCCGAACGATTTTTCGGCCTCGCTTTGTGTGCGTTGCAGCGCCTTCTCGAGCTCGGCTTCGCTGTCGACACGGCGCATGCCTTTGCCGCCGCCACCGGCGCTAGCTTTCAGCAGCACGGGGTAGCCTACTTGCCGCGCGGTAGCTCGGGCCTGCGGAAGGTCCCCGGCTGGCCCACCGGGCACGACCGGCACGCCAGCTTCTTGCATGCGTTGCCTAGCGCGCGTTTTGTCCCCCATCTCGTAGATGGCGCTCGCCGGCGGACCGATGAACACCAACCCGGCTCGCTCGCAGGCGCGGCACAGCTCAGCGCTCTCGGACAGAAAGCCGTAGCCGGGGTGGACGCCCCACGCGCCCACCTGGCGCGCGGTCGCCACGATGCGTTCGGCATCCAGGTAGGCGGCTCGGCCCTCACCGATGCGCACGGCGGCGTCGGCGCGCCGAATGTGCAGGGCGTCCTGGTCAGCGTCCGTGTAGACGGCGACCGAGGGCAGCGACAACTCGCGTAGCGCCCGCGCGATGCGTACGGCAATCTCCCCGCGGTTTGCGATCAACACCTTGCCGGCCATGCGGGGCATCGTGCCCGAGCTGGCTCGGGACCTGAGTCAGAAGTAATTTAATCAATTAAATCATTATGTTGGCGCATGCGCTCCGGTACCAGGCTGGGGCTCGACCGATAGCCGCCAAAGCTGGGCGCGGGCGCTGCTATACAGGCGCGCCCCCGGGAACCGAAAAATGGAGTCCGACGACGTCATCACCGTTGGCGAGCTCGATCGGCGTTTGCGTCGCGCAGTGGAGGTCGCCTCCGACGACTTCTGGATTGAAGGCGAGGTAGCGTCGCTCAAGCGTGCCCCCAGCGGTCACGTTTACTTCACGCTCAAAGACGAGCGCGAGGACGCCGTCATCGACTGCGTGATGTATCGCTTCGACGCGCAGCGGGCGCGGCGCGTCTTGGTCGAGGGTGCTCGGCTACAGCTGAAGGGGCGCGCGACCGTGTGGGCGCCGCGCGGGCGTCTGCAGCTCGTCGGCACCTTGGCGCGCCTGGCGGGCCGCGGTGAGCTGTTGCTCGCGCTCGAAAAGCTGAAACAGCAGCTCGCCGAAGAGGGCCTGTTCGACCCGGCACGCAAGCGCGCGCTGCCGACTGCGCCCCGCATCGTGGGCGTGGTGACCAGCGGTGTCGGCGCTGCCTTTCACGATATCCGAACGGTGGCGTTCCGGCGCGGCGCGCTGCGGCTGGTGCTGGCTCCAGCGCTGGTTCAGGGCGAGTCGGCTGCGGCCAGCATCGTCGCGGCGCTCGACTTGCTGGAGCGCTACCCGGGGTTAGATGCGCTGATTGTCGGGCGCGGCGGAGGCTCGGGCGAAGATTTGATGGCCTTCAACGACGAGCGCGTGGTGCGGCGAATTGCGCGTTGCTCGGTGCCGGTGGTGAGCGCGGTCGGTCACGAGACCGACGTCACGTTGACCGACTTGGCGGCCGACGTACGCGCCGCTACGCCGTCCCAAGCCGCCGAATTACTGGTGCCGGATCACAGCGCGCAGCGTGAGGCCCTGGTACGTTGTGAGCGACATTTGCTCCGGGCTCAGCTTTCGTTCTTGGCGGCGCAGCACGCCCTACTGTCGCGCGTAACTCGTCGAGTTACCGACCCGCGCTTCGTGATCGCCTCGCGCCAGCAAGAGCTCGACGAGCTTACGGAGCGGATGGCGCAGGTGACCCGGCAGCGTCTCGTGCGGGGCCGGCGAGCTCAAAACGAGCTTTTGCAGCGGCTGGCTCATCGTCACCCCGAGCGAGTGTTGTCACGCGCGCGCGAAAAGCTGGGACTGTTGGCAGGGCGCTTGGCGGCGGCGCAGCGCTTCGAGCTCGGACAGCGGCGCCGTGCTTTCGCTACGCGCGTGGCGCAACTGCACGCCCTCTCGCCGTTGGCGGTGTTGGGGCGCGGCTACGCAATCGCGCTGAAAGCTGATTTGCCGGTGCTTTCGAGCCAGGAGCTTGCGCCCGGCGACCAAGTGCACGTGCGGGTGGCGCACGGCGCTTTTCGGGCGCGGGTTACCCACATCGAAGCACCGAGCCAAGTCAGCGAGCTCGATCCCTCGGCTGAAGTTGCCCCGGTGAGTGAGGTGCGATCGTGAAGTTTGCTCTGATTGGCCATCCGGTGGCGCACTCGCTTTCACCGGTGATTCACCGCGCCGCTTACCGTGAGTTGGGGCTAGCGCACGAGTACGAGCTGATCGACGCGCCGAGCGAGCTTACCGTCGCGCGGGTCGTCGATCAGCTAAAAAGCGGCGTGCTTGCCGGCGTCAACGTGACCATCCCCTGGAAGCGTGAGGCGTTCGCCGCCGCCGATCGACACGCCGCGCTGGCCCAGCGCCTCGGTGTGGCCAACGTATTGTCGCGCGACGGAGACCAAATCGTGGCCCACAACACCGACGCGCTGGCGTTGGAAGACGAATTCCGACGCTTGGTGACCAGCCAGCGCGCCATCGTGCTCGGCAGCGGTGGGGCGGCGCCGGCCGTGGTGGCCGCGGCTTTCGCTGCCGGTATTGCCGAGGTTTACGTCAGCGCGCGGCGTTTCGATCCCCAGTCGCTGCAGAGCAGCTGGCCTGGGGCCGAAGAGTTTTTGCGACTTGGCGCCAAGCTGTTGGCGTGGCCGCTGGCCAGCGCGCCTGCCCGCGCCGAATTCGAAACCCAGTGTCGGCCGGCAGGGCTGGTGGTTCAATGCACCAGCGCCGGCATGCAGGGTAAGGACTCGGGCGAGCCGGTCGCGGCGCTGGTGCCGTGGGCCGAGCTCGCAGCGGACGCCTTGGCTTACGACCTGGTTTACGCCCCCCTCGAAACTTCCTTTTTGCGCGTCGCACGCGAGGCCGGGCGGCCCACTGCGCACGGTTTGAACATGCTGGTCGGACAAGCCGCAATGTCGGTCGAGATTTGGCTCGGGCGAAGGCCAGCGCTGCAACCGCTGTTGGCAGCCGCGCTCGCAGAGCTCGAAAGGCGGAGGGGTTCGTGAAAAAGCAGCCAGCTTGGCTCGGTTCGCGGGACGGCGCTTGGCCGTCGGTTGAGGTGAATGGCGCCATCGAGCGCGCCGAGGCCGAGTGGCTACACACCAACGGCGCTGGCGCGTACAGCATGAGCACGATCGCGCTGATGCACACGCGCCGTCATCACGGCGCGCTGGTGGCCGCGCTACCGCCACCGCTCGGTCGGCACGTCATCGTCAGTCACGCCGATCTCACGTTGACGGTCGAGAACGATCGCCGCTCGTACCGGCTGGCGACACATCAGTTCCCCGACGTCGCCCCTACACCGGGCTACCGAAACCTGCTCAGCTTCGCGCAAGATCCGATTCCGCGCTGGGTCTTCCGCACCGGCAACGGGACCCTCGAGCGCACGCTGTGCCTGGTTCGCGGCGAAAATGCCGTGATCATGGGCTACACTTGGTCGGGCTCGGGCGCCGCGCGCATCAGTCTTCGACCGCTCATGCCGCTGCGACCCGTCGGCTCGTTGATGCACGAGCACGGCGGCATGGAGCAACTGGTGGCGCTGCGGCCTGGCGCGGTGGAGCTGCGGCCCGTCGAGCGACTGCCGGCCATCTTCTTTGCGCACGAAGGCGTCTTCATGGGCGGCCCAGATTGGTGGCGCCGGTTCGAGTACCTGGCTGACCGCGGAGAGCACGCTGAGTTTCAAGAGGACATGTGGACGCCCGGTGTGTTCGAGCTGCCGCTCGAGCCGGGCCGTACTTCCTACCTGGTGGCCTCGGTTGGTAAGTTGCTCGATCGCCGACCAGCCGAGCTGGTGATGGAAGCTTGTGAAGCTATCAGCCGCGAGGCGCTTGGCGGCTCGCGGCCTGCGGCCGTGCGGCTGCTGTCGGTGGCGGCCGAGCAATTCTGTTTGGACGCCGCCAAGCCGCCAATGGTCATCGCGGGCTATCCGTGGCACGCGCCCTACACGCGCGATTTCTTGTTGGCGCTGCCGGGGCTGACGCTGGCGCGCGGTCGCGTCGACTTGGCGGCGCGCGCCCTGCCCACGCTGTTGGCGTCGCAGCACGGCGGGTTTTTGCCGGAATTTTTGGCCCAGCCTGGGCAGCCGCGACCCAAGCCGCTTCCCGACGCGACGCTCTGGCTGTACGAAGTAGCGCGGTTGATTCTGCCTGAGCTGAGCGCCGAGCACGCGCCGCTCAAGCGGCAGCTCTACAACGCGCTGGTGCGCAGCTTCGCTCGCCTACGCGGGGGCTTTCGCCGCTGGGGTTGGTTGTCCCCGGACGGCTTGTTGGTGAACGGTGCCGAGGGCGTGGCTTTGACCTGGATGGACGCCCACGTCGGGGCAGAGCCGGTCACGCCACGGCGCGGCATCGCAATCGAGCAGCAAGCGCTCTTCACGCAGGCGACCGGGACGCTGGCCACGTTGGCCGACGAGGCCGGCAACACCAAGTTAGCCGAGGCCTGCCGCGAAGCCGGCGTGAAGGCCCGCGCCGCCTTCCGCGCTCGCTTCTGGTGCCACGACACGGACTTTCCGTACGACTGCGTCAGTGAATCACGCGATGCGCAAGACGCCTGGGTCGACCCGAGCATTCGGCCGAACGCGCTGATTGCGCTCGCAGTGGACCCGAGCTTGTTCGAGCAGTGGCAAGCTCGAGCCATCGTGGCGCGCGTGAAGAGTGAGCTGTTGACGCCGCGGGGCATTCGCAGCCTTTCCCCGCACGATCCGCGCTATGTGTCGCAGTTTGCCGGCACGTTGCTCGAGAAGGAGCTGGCTTACCACCAAGGCACCGCCTGGACGCACCTGATCGGCTTTTACGTGCGCGCCGCCATCCGCGTGTCGCCCGACGACGACGAGCTGCGCGACGAGCTGCGGCAGGTTATCGAGGGCGCGCTCGACGGCTCGGTGATTCTTGGGCAAATCGCTCAGCTTGCCGACGCCGATACGCCACATCGCGCCCGCGGCTGTCCGGCCCAGGCGACCAGCGTAGCAGAGCTCCTCCGCGCGCTCGTGGTAGACCTGGGCGTGTAGATGGCTCGTGCATTAGAGGCTGTTTGAATGGCATCGCGTGATCTGGCGGATGGCTATCGACGCATCGTGATTTTGCTGGTGTCGCTGGTGGTGGTGCCAACGTTCTTGTTGGTCTCGCTCGGCGTCATTCTGCTTTTTTTGGGCGAGGCGCAGCTCAATCTTTTGATGGGCATCTTGGTGATGGCGTTGTCTGGCGCGGCCGTCACGGGCGTGATTTTGGTTTGGGTGTTCGTGCGGCGTGAGGCCGGGCTGTCGCGGCTGCAAAGCGACTTCGTGTCCAAGGTTTCGCACGAGCTGAAGACGCCGCTCACGTCGATTCGTCTGTTTTCCGAGACGTTGGCACTGCGGCGCGGCGACGCTACGGCCGAGCAAAAGTGCATCGAGGGTCTCGAACGCGAGACCACGCGCCTGCAAGAGCTGATCGATCGCTTGCTGGACTGGGGCCGCATGGAGAGCGGCCGTCGCGAGTTCGTGATCCGCCAGACCGATCTACGTACGATCCTGGACAACGCTTTGGATGCGTTCGAGACGTATCGCCATCAACGCAGCGTCCAGCTGTCGGTGGACATGCCGCGCGACGGCTTGCACGTGCGGGCCGATCGCGGCGCCGTCTCGGACGCGCTGTTGAACTTGCTGACCAACGCCTACAAGTACGGTGGTGATCCGGTGAAGGTGAGCGTCGTGGTGGAAGAGGACGAAGGCTTCGTGAAGGTAAAGGTCACCGACAACGGTGCTGGTATTCCGGCAGTCGAACACAAGCGCATCTTCCAAAAGTTCTACCGCGTCGACGACCGGCTCTCGCGCGAGCGTGAAGGCTCGGGGCTAGGCTTGGCCATCGTAAAACACGTCATGAAAGCCCACAAGGGCCGGGTCGAGCTGGTGAGCCACCCGGGCCGCGGTAGCACCTTCTCGCTCGTGCTGCCGAAGGCAGTGTGACCGGACGACTCCGTCCCGCCCTCCGTATCGAACTTACTGTCCGCAGTTGCAGGCTTCGAAGCGCGTACCGTCGGCCGAGCAAGCTTGGCCGCCGCTGCAGCCGGCAGGGCCAACGCAGGCCTGAGTGGCACCCGGCACGCAGGCTGGAGCCTTCTGCGCGGGCGGAGCTGCAGCCAGCGCTGGCGCAACCGGGTCGGCCGCCGGCGCCCGCTTGAGCTCGATAGGTGGCCGCGGTGCCTGGGTGCCGCAGTAAATGGTGGCGTCGCTCGTTTGGAGCAGCACCTGCGATTGACCCGACTCGTGTCCCATGCGGTCGCGCACATCGCGCGCTTCGGCAACCGTGTAGCCGTCGTTCCGGCACAGGCGCTCGGCGTGCCGCAGGCAATCAGTAAGCGGGCCTTTGCACGACAGCGAGTAGCCGCCGTCCGCCTGCCGGACGGGGCGCCCAGTTCCGCGTGTGCAGGCGGCCAAGGCCAAGAGCGGAAGCAGGCCGGCAAGGGCAAGAGCGCGGGTCATGGGCCTGCGTTCTTAGCGGTTCCGGTTTGAAAACGCGAGGTCATGGAAATGATTGAAGTTTTTTGTGACTTATCTCAACCTGAGACGCGGCCGTATAGTCCGAGGTTCGGTTCCCATGCAGCTTCGTTCGGTCCTCGCTTCCTTTGCGCTGCTCTCTGTCTCCGGTGTTGCGTCCGCCGAGCCGTTGCGAGCTCACGGATCGCTCGGTACCGGTCGCGCCATCACTGGTCACCAAAAGGACGAGTACGCGTGGGGCGCGGGCGCCTGGCTCGGGCTCGAGTACCCGTTCGTGAAGCAGCTCGGCTTGGAGTTGTCGGCGAGCTGGCTGGGACTCGGACAGGGTGACCCGCCTACGGATCCGCGCGTGCAACCGGAGACGGGTGCATCGGCCATCGCGCCGTCGCTGGGGCTGCACCTCACGCCCTTCGCTGGCAGCCGCAACGGCAAACTGCTGAGCCCCGCTGGGCTTTGGACGAAGCTGGCCGGCGGCCTAGCCTTCACGGATGGCCTGACGCGGCCGATGTTCGACGCCCAGCTGGGCTTCGACCTGCGCGCTGGGCAGGTTGGAGCGGGTCCAATGCTCGCGTTCGTGCACGTCTTTCAACCCGACGACGAGTTTCGGCCCGACGACGCCAACCTGCTCTTGTTCGGCGTGCACGTGCTCTACGACTTTGGCGCGGAAGCAAAGGCGGTGGGCGATCGCGACCGTGACGGCCTGCGGGACGACGTGGACCGTTGCCCCGACACGCCCGAGGACAAAGATGGCTTCCAGGACAGCGACGGCTGCCCCGATCTCGACAACGACGCCGACGGCATCCCCGACGCACCTGACAAGTGCCCGAATGTACCGGAAGATCGCGACGGCTTCGATGACCAGGACGGCTGCCCCGAGCTAGACAACGACAAGGACGGCCTACTCGACCGCGTCGACAAGTGCCCCAACGAGCCCGAAGACAACGACGGTTGGGACAGCCTCGACGGCTGTCCGGATCCGGACAACGACGCTGACGGCATTCTGGACGTCAAGGACCTGTGCCCGTTCGAGCCGGAAACCGTCAACGGCTATGCCGACAACGACGGCTGCCCCGATGAAGAGCAAGTGCGCGTCGTCGGTGACAAGATCGTGCTGGACGACCGCGTGCACTTCTTCGTGAACAGCGCGGTGATTCGGCAGGTCAGCTTCCCGCTGCTGCAGCGCTTGACCAAGCTGGTCGCGGCGCACCCAGAGTACACACACATCGCCGTCGAAGGTCACGCCGACGAGCGCGGCGCCGAGGACTTCAACCGCAAACTGAGCGACGACCGCGCCCGTTCGGTGCTCGAGTTCATGGTCAAGCAAGGTATTGAGCGCGAGCGCCTCAGCTCTCAAGGCTTCGGTTCGTCGCGGCCTTTGGTCGACAAGAAGAACGAGTATGCGTGGTTACTGAACCGCCGCGTCGAGTTCACGGTTACGCGTCAAATGCGCCAGGGCGGTAGCGCCACGACTGCGACCGGCGTAAACGTGCCCACCGAAAGCAACGTGCAGAAAACCGCGCCCAGTCCCGCCGATGTCGCGCCGCCGGTCGACGCCAGGCCGCCGCGCAAGGCGGGCGACAACGAGCCTGAATCAGCCACCCCACCCCCCGAAGCCGGGCAGCTCAACGCTGGCTCCAAGTCAAAAGGAGCGACGAAATGAAGTGGGCACGCGCACTTCGATTCATCGCTCTCGGCTTGGCCTTGGCCTACGCGTTCCCCGTCGCTTGCGGCGGTGGAGGCGTGGTCGGCGGCAAGTGCCGCAAGGGCTTCGGCACTTGCGACGGAACCGCTGCAGGCGGGGACGGGCCAGGCACGAACTCCAAAGGCGGTGCTTCCAGCACCGGCGGCAGCATCCCGACGGAAGCCGGCAACGGCGCAGCTGCGTCGCCGCAGGGTGGCGACGGCCAGTTGCCGGACGGCGGCTTCTTCGATTCGCCCGTCGACGGGCAAAGCGACGCGGAAGCGCCGCTGGAATGTTTGCCACCGCACGACTCGCCCTCGCATTGCGGCGACTGCGACACGCAGTGCCAGGACCCGGCGCCGTTTTGTAAGCCCGTTGGCGACGGCACGTTCGAGTGCGTGCCGATGTGTGATCTGCCGCTAGTCGAGTGCCAAGGTCAGTGCATGGATCCCGCGGCGTTCAACACGGACCCAGAAAACTGCGGTAAATGCGGCGAAGCGTGCCCGTCCGATATCTGTCAGGACGGCACGTGTCGCGGCGCCCGCTTCGGCAACGTCGCTTTGCTGTGCTCCGATTTCAACTCGGCGACGTCGGACTCGGCCCCGACCGTGCTCCTGGGTAACGCCCTCTTCTTGCCCGTCAATAACCCGGTGCAGGTGTTGGCCTACACCCGTGGCGCGGCTCCGGCGGCCGTGAATCGGGTCAACACCGTCATCGAGTGGGCAGGGTTTGCGCGTAAGCGCGTCGCGCAAATCACCGACGTCAATACCGTCGACGCAGTCACGAACAGCCTGAACATCGACAATTTTCAGGTGCTGCTGATCCACGACTTGGACCTGGCCAAAGCCGGTGACCCTGCCGCGGCCGCCACCATCTGGGAGTCGGCGAACGTGCTGACCTCCTTCACCAAGGCCGGCGGCGTAGTCGTGGTCTTGGACGGCGGTGACGGCACGGGTGAGATGAATCAGCTCATCAATGCTGGCAGGTTGCTCGATCCGAGCGCTCAAACCAGCATCAGTGATCAGACGCAACTTCCGGCGGGCGCACAGGTCTGGAACAACGCGCCCTTCGACGTGCTAGGCCTGAACGTGCTTTCGCCGTTCCTTGGCACATCCCATACCTGCACCTTCGACACCGACACCCAAGAGAGCGACGAGGTGCTCTTCGTGCTCAGCGACGACCAGAAGCGCGGTGCGGGAGCGCCCATGGCCATCCACCGCGTGATCGCGCCGTGAAGTCGCCGCGCGGGCTTGGGTCTCGTGCTGCTCACTTCAGCTTGGGCGGTATCGGTCGCGGCTCTCGCGGCGAAGCTTGAGCCTTGGGCTCGGCTTCGGCGTTGGCCGTGTCGGTTGGCCCGGCGGGCGGCGCCATGTGTCCAGTCACGAAATCCATGGCGCGCTGGCGCAGGCCCAGGGCCGTCGTCGTCAGGTCCTCGACCGCAGCGGAGGCGGCGGGAGTCGCAAAGATCGCCTTCGCGTGCTCGAACCCGGTGTGGCGACCGAGCGGGACGTACAAAAATCCCAGAATGGCGAACAGGCCCACGACGCTCTCCACGAGGCGTCTGCTGAAGTGACTGAGCCCGAACACGGGCGCCATCGTAGGAGGGTTCTGCAAGAACTGAGAAGTCTTCGGCAGTTTCTGCCGAAGCCTGCGGCAAAAAGCGCCAGATTTGTGCGACTCAGGGCGCGGCGTCGAGCCGGGTGGGCTCGAGCCGAATCACGCTGAAGCGCGGGGTCGAGAAGCGCGTCGTGCCGAGTCGCGCTGCCAGGGGCTGGCGCTCGCGAGTCGTGACCAGCCACTTTGCGCCGTCGCGCCTCAGCTGAGCCGCCAGCTCGGCCGAGGTGCGTGGTCGCGCTTGGCCTGGTTTTCTCGGATCGTGGTCGGACAAGGGCCAGCTCTTGCCGTAACCCAACGCCGCCTGCACCGCGAAGAAACCGAAGTCGTCCATGTCGAGCGCGACCTCGTGTGCCGTCAGGTTGCGTAAGAGGCCGCCAATCTGCTCTTCCTCCTGCCGATCAACGAAGGTCCTGCGCACGTCGGGGCGCAGCAGCAGGCTCGCGGCCAGCGCCAGCGGCAGCGCAAAGCCGGGCAGACGCCAGGGGTGGGCTTCCTCGTCTGCCAGCCGCGCCACGAGCCCCGCGGCCAGTAACGCCAGGAACCAGAACACCGGTAACAAGGAGCGCTCCGGGTGATGCGTCGCGGAGCCGCCCGTCGCGTCGGCCGTGACCAAGAACAACAGCAGCGCGCCGAGCGCGGCCAGGGGCCGCCACGCCGACGGCCCGAACGGAGAGTCGCCGCGCTTCCAGCTCAGGCCCAACGCGACCGCGCTCACGGCACACAGCTCAGGCTCGAAGCGCACGATGGCGAACGGGGTTTGCCAGAGCGCCGCCAGCAGGCCGTGCGTCGGGCCGCCCAGCGCTGCCCGGTATTGCTGGACGCGCGCGACGAAGAACAGCGCGTCCCCGTGACGCACCACGCCATGCAGCAGCCAAAGCGCGATCGGCCCGACCGCGAAACCGGCCGCGAGCCACAGTGAGCGCCGCCGCAGGCAAAGCGCATCCTTCAGCGTCAGGACGCCGAACACCAACGCTGGCGCCCAGGCTTCGTAACGGCAGAAGCACGCGGCTCCCAGCGCCAGCCCGCCCAAAATGCGCTTTTGCGCTTCCGGCCTGACCAGGCTCACGCTGCCCAGCAACACGAGCGCGGCCGTGGGTGCCTCGGGCACGGTAGCCGCCGAAAGCCACGCGCCGTACGGCAACAGGGCGGCGCCCAACGCGCCCCACAGCGCGGCGCGCTCCGAAAACCCGAGCACCTTTCCGGCAGACCACACCAGCACCGCGCTGGCCGCACCCAGCAACACCGCGACCGCGCGCGCGACCAAAAGCGAGTCACCGAACAGCGCCATTGGCACGCCGTAGAGCCAAAACGGCAACGGCAACCAGCTGGTGCCGCTCGGGTCGAGCGACGGATGCTGGGCAAATCGCGCGGCGATCACTACCCGCGCGTAGTCGTCGTCGCTCACCGCGCGGAAGCCGCTCCACAGGCAAGCGACGGAAATCAGCGCGCGCGCGAGCGCGATCGACAGCGCTTGGCGAACGGCCCTCGACGAGGGCACCGCGCTACTTCTTGCTCTGACCCGAGCCGACCGGCGCGGGCGCCGCCGGCGTCTTCTTCTCGAGCGCCAGCTTGCTCTTGCGCTCGAGCGACTCGTCCGCCGAGGAGGACAGGTAGGCGAGCGTCATGCTGGTCGCGAAGAAGATGCCGGCCGTGGCCCAAGTGGTCTTGGTCAGGAAGTTGCCGGCACCGCGACCACCGAACACCTGCTGCGCGCCAGCGCCGCTGAGCGCGCCGAGCCCGCCGCTCTTACCCGGTTGAATCAACACCACCAACATCAAGAAGGTGCAGGCGAGCACGTGAATCACGGTGAGCGGCGTATGGATGATCTCGGCCATGGGGCGTCTCGGAACGGAGGGGGGCTACTTAGCGCAAGTCGTCGCCGCTGTCCCAGAAGCGTTGAGTTTTGGGGGAGGGGCCCAAAAACCAAGCCGCTGCGGCCTCCGTTTTGCGGCCCCAGGAATTCACTTCCTGGGGCGGGAGCTGCGCTCCCGAGGGACAAGGAGAAAAGCGCGAAGCTGCCACCATCAGGTGGCAGCTAAAGCAATTTTCGCGAAACCGGCCGCGTCGAGCGCCGCCCCCCCGACCAAGGCGCCGTCGATGTCTGGGCAGCCCAGCAGCTCCTTGGCGTTGTCGGCCTTGACGCTGCCACCGTAAAGAACCCGAGTCTTTTCGGCGAGCTGCGAGTTTAGAGCGGCCAGCCGTTGGCGGATGGCGGCGTGCACTTCCTGGGCCTGGGCAGGGGTTGCCACCCGGCCGGTGCCGATGGCCCAAACCGGCTCATAGGCGATGACGCCGTAGCCCGGGTTCGTCAGCAGCACCTCGGCGAAGGCGTCGAGCTGGCGGAAACAGACCTCTAGCGTCTTATTGGCCTCGCGCTCGGGCAGCGTCTCGCCGATGCAGGCGATCGGCTTGAGCCCGGCGGCCATGGCGGCCACGATTTTGTCCTTCACGGAGGCGTCCGTCTCGCCGAAATACTGGCGACGCTCACTGTGCCCCAGGATGACCCACTTGCAGCCGGCTTCTAGCAGCATGGGCGCGCTGATTTCGCCCGTGAACGCGCCGCTGTCTTTCGGATACAAATTCTGGCCGGCGACCTCCACGTGCGTGCCGCTCAGCTCAGCGGCGACTGCCGCGAGGGCCGTGAACGGAGGCGATACGACGACCTCCGCCGACACGCCCTTCGAGGCCTGCGCGACGTCGGCCGCCAGCTTGAGGGCCGCAGCGCCGCCATTGTTCAACTTCCAATTGCCAGCGATCAGGTATTTGCGATTTGCCATGTTCATCCACTGAGGGCGAGGACGCCCGGTAGCTTCTTGCCTTCGATGAAGACGAGCGACGCCACGCCGCCCGCCGAAACGAAACCGATTTTACTCTCGAGCTCGACACCGGGCGCCGTGGCAGCGGCGCCCACCGAGTCACCGGTGACGATGCCGAAGGCCGAGGCTTCGGCGAGCGCGCTGAGCATGCCCTGCGTTCCACCGGCAAATGCGGGGTTTTCGCAGACGCCGAGCGCGCCTTGCCAAAGCACCAGCTTGGCGTCCGCCAGCCGAGCCCGGAAAGCGTCGAGCGTGCGTGATCCGATGTCGAAGGCGCCGGTTCCGTCGGGAATCGAACCGATGCTGACGTTGCTAGCCTCGGCGTCGTCTGCGCTGCTGCCCACCACCACGTCGACGGGTAGCAGCAGCTCGACCTTGTGATCGCGAGCGCGCGCCAACAGAGCGCGGCCGTAGGCCAGCTGGTCGCGCTCGAAGGTCGACTCTTTCAGGTCCACGCTGCGCGCGGCCAGCAGCGTGTTGGCGACGCCGCCCCCAATGCAGATGGCGTCGCAGCGGCGCAGCATGGCTTCCAGCACCGGCTGTGCAGCGGACAACTTTGCGCCGCCCAAGACTCCGATGAACGGCTTTTGCGCGCCTTGCGTGACGCGTTTCAAGGCCTCCAGCTCGGCCTGGAAGCGATAGCCCGCGCCTCGCTCTTTGACGAGGCGCGGCAGCGTGACCAGCGACGCCTGCGTGAGGTGCGCGCACCCAAAGGCCTCGCCGACGTACACGTCGCACAGCGCCAGCAGTTTGCGCGCGAACGAGTCGTCGTTCTGTGCCTCGCCAGGCTCGAAATACAGGTTCTCGAGCAGACAGACCTGCCCCTCGCGCAGGTCGCTCACCACCTTGCGCGCGGCGTCGCCGACGCACTCGTCCGGCAAGTACACCTCTTGCCCCAGCAGCTCGGCCAAACGCTCGGCTACGGGCACCAAGCTCAGCGCGGGCCCGTCCGTGGGGCCCCAATGCGTGGCCAGTATGACTCGCGCGCCTTCCTTGATGGCCTTTTGGATGGTCGGTAAGGCGGTGCGCAGCTTGCGGTCGTTCGAGACTTCGCCCGAAGCGTCGAGCTGCACGTCGAAGTCCACGCGGATCAGCACGCGCTGATGAGCGAGCGTCAGCTCATCGATGCTGCGAGGCGCGTCGTTGGGGGCCATGAGCGGCTCCTTATGCCACAAACGCACCCAGCTTGCGGAATCGGTCGTAGCGATCGGCGCGCAGCTCGTCGGGGGAAAGTGGGGTGAGCGCCTTCAACTCGGCGTAAAGCGCCGCGTCCAAACATTTGGCGGCCGCGTCGTGGTCCTGGTGGGCACCGCCGGGCGGCTCCTCGACGATCGAGTCGACGATGCCCAGCTCCAGCAGATTGGGGGCGGTGATCTTGAGCCGCGCGGCAGCTTCAGGCGCCAAATCCCCGCTCTTCCACAGGATTGCAGCGCAACCCTCGGGTGTTATCACCGAGTAGTAGCTGAACTCCAGCACCAGCACGCGATTGGCCACGCCCAGCGCCAGCGCTCCACCGGAGCCGCCTTCACCGATGACGGTGCTGATGATCGGCACGGTCATGCGCGACATGACCTCGATCGAGGAGCCGATGGCCTCGCTTTGCCCGCGCTCTTCGGCGCCGATGCCGCAGTAGGCGCCGGGCGTATCCACGAAGGTGAATATGGGCAGCCCGAAACGCTCGGCCATTTCGTACAGGCGAATCGCCTTGCGGTAGCCTTCGGGGTTGGGCATCCCGAAGTTGCAGATCATGTTCTCTTTCGTGGAGCGCCCCTTGCGGTGCCCCACGATGGCGACGCTTCGCCCATGAAAGCGGCCCAGGCCCGCCACAATCGCCGGATCGTCGGCGAAACGGCGGTCGCCGTGCAGCTCCACGAAATCATCGAATAGCCGCTCGATGTAGTCTTGCGAATAGGGGCGGCTTGGGTGCCGCGACAGCTGCACCTTCTGCATCGGCGTGAGGCCTGCAAAAACTTCGCGCGCCAACA
>JAYUYU010000799.1:0-3678 GCA_043752365.1 Myxococcales bacterium
GTACCCTGCCATCTGGCTGCTGGACAAGGTCGGCATCATCCACATCGCCACCAAGCAGCGCACGCGTTATCCCCGCCGCCCCGAAGCCGAGGAAGCGCCCGCCGTCGCCGCCGAGTAGGCGCCCCCAACTAGGAGAGGAGCGCAGCGTCGTTCAAGAGCTGCGCCATCTGGGCGTCTTCACTGGTGCGGTAGTAGCCGCGGATTTGCCCCGCGCCGTCGACCAGCACGAGGTGCGAGCCGTGAAAGAGGCCGAAATGCTCAGCGCCTTGCGTGGCCTTGCCGTCGAGCGCGAGCTTAAAGCCTTGTTCGGAAGTGCGGCGCACGACCTCCAAGTCGCCAGTAAGGAAGCGCCACGTCGAAAGCTCGGCGCCGTATTGTTTGGCGTACGCGCTCAAGACTGCGGGCGTGTCGTTTTCGGGGTCCACACTGAAGCTGACCAGCTGCAGCTTCACGCTGTCCTTGGCGGAAGCCTGTTGCAGGTCGCGCATGCGACGCGTGATGCGCGGGCAGACAGTCGGGCAGCGCGTGAAGAAGAACGCTGCCGCCCACACCTGGCTCTGCATCGTCGCCTCGCTCACCGGGCGCCCCGCCTGGTCCAGCAAGCTGAAGCTGCCCACGCTGCCGAGGGCTGGTAGGTCGGCGGCGCGTCGGCAACCGAGCGCGGCCTGCGGCAATGCCCCGAGCGCCACAGTGCACAGCGCGCGACGCGAAAACGAGCGAGCACAAGACGTCGTCACACCGGGCCGTTTACGACTCGGGCTCGGCAGCGTCAAGCGTGCTCGCCCTTCACGCGCGTGGTTTCCCACAGCTCACGCAAGAGTCCGCGCGAGGAAGTGCGCTCGCCGCGCGCCACGGCCCAAACCAGCTCGCGCGCCCGCGCGTTGACCGGCACCGAAAGCCCGTGCCGCGCCGCGCGCTCCACGATTTCGCCGTTCAAGAAGTCGACCGCCGGCTCACGACCGCGCTCGAGCGCTGACAGCATCGACGAACGCATGCGCCGGTAGCGGGCCCCCACCGCCAGCATCAACGCGTGCTTGGTCGCCAGCGACATAGACGATTTTTGGCGTTCTTCGGCGCCCAGCGCCAGCCACTCCAGGTCGACGGTGCCGGCGACCTTCTCGAGCCGCACGCCTTCTGCTCGCGCCAGCACCACGGCCTCGGTCACTACTTCCAGCGCCAAGCGCCGCACGAAGCGCAGACGAAGCAGGCCGCCCACGCGCTCGCCGCCCAGCGTGCCCAGCGTGGAGACGGCGCAATTGATGGCAAGCTTGCTCCAACGTACGCCTGCCAGGTTTTGGCTGATGGTGACGGGGCCTACGACCTCCAGCAGCCGCGCCAGCTCCGGCAAGCGCTCCGCGTCACCGCCAGGCAGCACCCCGAGCGAAAAACCGCCCGCGCTGGTGCGTTCGTAGACGCCCGGCTCCACCATCGAAGCTCCCCACGCCACCACACCGCCGACCACGCGCTCCGCTCCCGCAAAGCGCGCGAGGCGCTCTTCACACAGACCATTCTGAAAGCACACCAGTTGGCCCTGCGGCGCGAGCGCCGACAACGCAGCGCGAGCCGCGCTCTCGACCTGCGGCGGCTGCACTGCGAGCAACACCCAATCGAAGTCGCGTGTCGCGGGTGGCGTTGTCAGCACCACGTGGGGCCTGCCTCCGCGCCCCGCGTCATCGCCGCGCAACCGAAAGCCGCGCTCGCCAAGCGCTTGTCCGATCCCTGCATTCGTGGTGACGACGCTCACCTGGGCGCCCGTGCCACACAGAAGCGAACCCAGCACCCCGCCAATACCGCCGGCGCCAACCAGCAAAATCCTGGGGCTTTTGAGCGTCACGCCTTCCTCCAAGCCGGCTCGATCACGGCGCCACGGTGCCTCACGGGCGGAGTGTAGGCGAAATCCTTTGCCGAGCAGGGGCAATGGATGTACTACGCGCACCCACACTGGCCCACCCGCCGGTCCTCACAGGAAGTAGCAGCCATGCGTTGGATCAGAAACCTTCTCGCGCGCCTCCGCCTTCCTCTGCCCGCCTTCGCCTGATTTTCGGGCTCGCGAGCGTGCCGATGCGCGACACTCGACCGCCTGCGGGGCACGTCGAGCGCTCGCGCGTCGGTCTTTGTGCCGACTGCCAGCACGCGCGCTGCGTCACGTCCTCCAAAGGCTCGAGCTTTTGGCTGTGTAAGCGGGCGGTGACGGATCCGGGACGCTTCAAGAAGTATCCGCCACTTCCGGTCTTGCGCTGCGAGGGGTTCAGCGCGATTCGCTAAGGGACGGGTCGGCTGCATCCCCGAGGGCGTGGATCCGCGTCGCATCGTGCGCTTCGAAGTGACGGTATTTGCTTGAGGATCGAGGGCATCCCACTAAATTCCCGCAGCCATGTTCGAAACCCTCGTCTCCATGCTGGTCTGCACGCGTTGCAGGGGTCCGTTGACCGAAAGCCACGACGGTCAAACCCTGAACTGCGCCAGCTGTGCCGTGGACTTTCGCATTCGCAACGGCATACCCCGCATGTCCGATGGCGCAGAGCAACGTGACGCCAAGATGTCAGCCGAGTGGGAGGCGCAATCTCTAGCTCGCAAGCAGTACACCGATTCCGCTTCAATCGTGAACCGCTGGGAGTTGCAAGCCTTGCCACGCTTCGTCGACTGGCTCGGCGACGTGCGGGGCCCTATCCTCGACGTGGGCTGCGGCGTCGGCCACCTCGGTGCTTCGCTGACCGCCGTTGGTCGCAACGACCTGCAGTTGATCGGCACCGACTTCCAGCCCGACCTTCTGCAAGAGGTCGGCCCAGGCTACGCGGGCTTGCTCGAAGCCGACGTTCATCGCCTTCCGCTGCGAGACGGGATCTTCGCGGGCGCAATCGCCTCGAACTCGCTGCATCACTTTCCTGATCCCGAACGCGCCATGGTCGAGATCGCACGCGTGCTCCGGCCAGGCGGCGTATTCGTCGGCTACGATCCACGCTATTTGACGCCTTTTGAGGTGGTGAAGAAGCGGCTCCGTCGCAACGATCCCTCCTTCACGGATGATCACAAGGCGTTTCGCATCGATGAATACCGCCAGCTCCTGGGCTCGAGCGGACTCGAGGTCACCGACGTCAATTGCACCGATCCACTCGGTATCCTCATCGCTACGAGCCTCGACTACCTGAAAGCGGGCAGAGTCGGCTTAGCGGACCCGCTCGCCCGGGCACTCGTGAGGTTCGATAGGCGCCTCGAGGGGCGGGCTGGACACAGCCCGCTCGGGCTGATGCTCGCGGGCCGCGCCGTCAAACATTGACCGGCTTGCGCGGAGCCCCGAGGGCCCAACAGAATGCCAGCGGTTTCGGAAAGCTCGGGCTAGTGACGACTCGCCTTTAACGGCGCGTGCCAACCACGACCGACTGCACGAAGAAATCCTGGACGCCAAAGTCGTACGACGAAAGCTCGAAGCCACCCGAATCGAGCAGCTCGGTCGCCTCGCGCTGCGAGTGGATCAGCGAAAACTCCGGCGGGTGGAGGCGAATGTCTTTGTGCAGCACGTCATTCAGCAGCCAGTGCGCCGAGTTCAGCAGCGCGACGCTCGTGGCGTAGGCGTGCGGCCAAAACACCACGATCTTCCCGCCCGGCTTCAGGACACGGCCCACTTCGGCGAACGCGCGCGCCAGCTCGTCCTTTTGAAAGTGCTCCACTACCCCGAGG
>JAYUYU010000800.1:0-3677 GCA_043752365.1 Myxococcales bacterium
GGTTTCTCGCTGTTGGGCCCCAAAGTGGGCCTGCGCGGTCGCTACAATTTTCTAACCACTCCGTTCACTCCGTTCGTGGGCGTGGGCTTCAACTACGCCGACGGGTTCGGCCAATTCACGACGGATCCAAGCGATGATCCGAAGGGCGATCCGAATCGCGAGCCCGTTACCATCGAGCAGGGTCACTCGTACTTGGTGCAGAGCGTGGTCGGTTTCGACTTCATTCACCGCCACGGTTTCACCATGGTGGGGACCTTGGGCTACGCCTGGCTGTTGAACAACGACAACTACAGGGTACTGGCCGGCACCCTGACGCGCGACGAGAAGCAAGGCTTCAACTTTGCCTTCAAGGGTGGCCTCGTGCTCGGCCTGGCCATGGGTTACGCCTTCCAATAGCCGCGGACACTCGTCCGGACACCTGTCACGCGCGCGTGAGCGTGAGGCGTCCGGTTCGGGGCGCGATGACGGTCGCCTTGCCAGGCAGCCAGCAGGTAATTTCCATGCCGCCGCCCGCGCGCCGGGCCAAGCGCAGCTTGCCGCGGTGGGCTTCGACGATCTCGCGGCACAGGGCTAGCCCCAGCCCGGTACCCTTCTCTTTGGTCGAGAAAAACGGCACCAAAGCGTTGCGCAGCACTTCGTCGGTCATACCAAGGCCGCGGTCGGCCACGGTGATGGTGGAGGCGCCGTCGGCCGCGACCTCGGCAGAAACTTCGACCTCCGGCGTGTTCGCGCTGGCTTCGGTCGCGTTCTTGAGCAGGTTGATCAGCGTTTGTTGGAGCTGCGCGGTGTCGAACCAGCCGTCGGTGATGGGCGCCGGACCGAAGCGCGCCTGCGGGTACAAGGCTTGCAAATTGTCCAAAAACGCCGGCCATTCTACCCGATCAGGCCGCGGCTTGGGCAAGCGAGCGAAGCGCGCGTAACCCTCCAAAAACGAAGTCAGGTGGGTCGTGCGTTCCTCAATCGTGTCGAACACTCGCCCCAGCTTGGGCAGCTGTTCGGGGTTTTGGGCGATCAAGCGCGCGGAGTGAACCATCGAAGAAATGGGCGCCAACGAGTTGTTCAGCTCGTGGTTGATGATACGAATCACGTTCTTCCATACGTCGATTTCTTGCCGGCCAAGCTCGGGCGTGAGCTCTTTGACCATCAACAACGTGTGGCGTTCGCCGCCGAGATCGAAGAAGCGGCGGCTCAAGCTGTAGGTCTCCGCTTGGCCCTCCTGCTCGACCGTGAACAACGCGTCGCCGTCGCGCACCAAGGCTTGCTTGAGGCTCTCGGGCGCGTTCTGCACCAAGCGCAAGAAATTCTGGTCCTGCAGCGCTTGCTGCTCGGCGAAAAGCGCGCGCGCTTCGGCGTTGCAGTACGCAATCTTGCCGGTGTCGCCGTAAACTACGATGGCCATCGGCGCGCTTTCGACCACGGCTTTCAGTAGCCGCCCCTGCTCGGTGCGCTCCGCGCGCTCGTTGGCGGCGGTCAGCTCCAAGCTGTCGCGCTCGCCCGTCAGGGCGCGGCGCTGCAGCCACAGGGCGCCGCCGGCGGCGAGACCCAGCGCGGCGCTCGCGGCCAAAGGCGCACCCAGCAAAGCCGTAACGACGCCCAGCGCGACTGCGGCCGCGAGGCTAGCTAGCGGGCCACCCAACAGCGAAAAACGCGACATATGGCTCTGGCTAGCCTTTCAACCCTTGGGACGCCGTTCCAGCTCCACGCCCAGCCTATCCATGCGGCGGTACAGCGCTTGGCGGCTCACGCCCAACATGGCGGCGGCTGTCGCCACCACGCCGCCGCTCTCGACCAAAATCCGTTCCAGCTCGGCCCGCTCCGGATCTGTCGCGCCCGACTTGGAAGTGGGCGGCGCCTCCGCTGCAGCAGTCGTCGCGGCGGGTTGGCCCGCCACCGCGCCCGCGGCCAACCCCAGGTCGGCTGCGGTGATGCGCGGCGCCTGACACACTAGGGCGGCGCGCTGCAGGCGATTTTCCAGCTCGCGCACGTTGCCGGGCCACTCGTGGTCGACCAAGGCCTGCCTCGCGTCAGCCGTGAGCTCGTAAGGGTGCCCGCCTTGAAGGCGATAGCCGACCAGCAAATGCTCGGCCAGCGGCAACACGTCGTCGGCGCGGTCGCGCAGCGCGGGAATGCCGAGCTCGATGACGTTGAGGCGGAAGTAGAGGTCTTCGCGGAACCCGCCCTGGGCGATAGCGCGCGGCAAATCCGCGTTCGTCGCGCTGATCAGCCGCACGTCGACCTTGCGCGTCGTGTTGCTGCCCAGGCGTTGAAACTCGCCGGTTTGCAGCACCCGCAGCAGCTTCATTTGGCCCATCATCGACAGGTTGCCGATCTCGTCGAGAAACAGCGTGCCGCCGTCGGCTTCCTCGAAGCGTCCAATGCGCAGCTTTTTGGCGCCCGTGTAAGCGCCTGCCTCGGCGCCGAACAGCTCGGCCTCCAGCAGCTCGTCCGGCAGGCCGCCGGCGTTCACCTTCACGAACGGCTTGTCCTTGCGGCGCGAGTTGGCTTGAACAATCTGCGCAATGCGCTCTTTACCCGAGCCGTTGGGGCCTGTGACCAGCACGGCCGCTTCCGAGGGCGCGACCTTCGCGGCCAGCCGCACGACCTCGTGCATGGCGGCGCTTTCGTAGACCAAGCCGCACAAATCGTGCTCGCTAGCCAAGCCCGCGCGCGAGCGGCTGGAGCCGGCTCGCAGGCGCAAGTTTTCCTGCGAAAGCTGGCGCAGGCGAATCAGGTTTTTTACCGTGGCGACCAGCTTGTCGTCGTTCCAGGGCTTGGCAATGTAGTCGCTGGCCCCGGCCCGCACGAGCCGCACGGCTGCTTCCAGCGACTGAAAGGCCGTCATCAACACCACCGGCAAGTCAGGGTCGAGCTTGCGGACGGCGTGCAGCAAGGCCTCACCTTCCTCGCCGCTGGTGGCGTCGCGGTGAAAATTCATGTCCTGCAGCACGACACCCAGCTCTTCCGAACGCACGAGCTCCAGGGCCTGCTGCGGCGTGCGTGCGGCCAACGTTTCGAAACCGTGCACGTCGAACAGCACCTCCAACGCCGCCAAGACCGCCGGCTGATCGTCCACAATCAGAATCTTCAAGCCGCTCATGCTCCGCCTCTCAAAAGCAATTACGGTGCCAGCTAGGGGGCGGGGTCAAGCCGCGCTAGCTGGGGTGAGGCCCGGTCGTGTTTAGGGCGACGCCGCCCAGCGGGGCGGCGAGCACGGTGCAGGACAGGTTTGCAGTGCGGGGGGAGGGAAAGGCCTGGGGGAAGGCGAAAGCGCGGGGGAAGGGGGAGGCGGGAGCTTGCATTCGACGGCGAACAGCGCAGCTGTGGCTTCGTCGTGCCCGACGACTTGCCTTCCGATTGGGCCAGCCTACTCAAGCGCGTCCACGACGTGGACGCCTTGGCTTGCCCTTGTGGTGGGCGCCTCCGCGTCATGGCGCTCATCACCGAGCCCGAAGTCGTCGCCGCGATTTTAACCTCGCTCCACCTTCCCGCCGCGCCGCCCCCGATCGCCAGGGCTCGCTCCCCCGACGACTACGACCCGGCGCCGGACTGACGCCTAGCCTCTCCGATGCCGCAGAGCGGGCGAACCACGCGCCCCGAGGTGCGCCGAGGGTGACCCCTGCTTTGGAATAGCTCAGCGGCGAACCGAGCGCCTTCGGCCGCACCACGCCCGCGTCGGC
>JAYUYU010000801.1:0-9193 GCA_043752365.1 Myxococcales bacterium
GCCTTCTGCAAATCGCGCCGCGTCTCGGCAGCCCAACAGACACAAAACGAGAACGGCGACTCAACCGAGCCGCCGTTCTGTCTCGACCGCCGCTTTCGCGGCTGGCCTTTAGGTACCGCTAGCCACCGGCTTCGGCGCGCCGAAGATGCTGGCGGGCCGGCGCTTCTCGGCCTTGTCTTTGCGCTTTTCGCTGTAGGTGGGGATGATGGTGCGTTGGCGATGCGGCAGCTCGCGGCCAGCGAGCACGGCTTCAATCTCAGCCGAGTCGAGGGTCTCGCGCTCGAGCAGCGCGGTCGCCAAGGCCTCGAGTTTATCGCGATTGTCGCTCAGCACCTGACGAGCCTTATCGTACTGCTCGTCGACGATGCTGCGCACCTCTTGATCGATCTCGGTCGCTGTCGTCTCGGAGTAGTCTTCGCGGCGCGACGTCATTTCGCGGCCGAGGAAGACGCTTTCTTCGTTATCGCCGTAGGCCACGGGGCCCAAGCGCTTGGTCATGCCGAGCTCGCACACCATGGCGCGAGCCAAACGCGTGGCGCGCTTGATGTCGTCTTGGGCACCGGTCGTGATTTCGGAGAACACGAGCTCCTCCGCGACGCGACCGCCGAGGGCCATGGAGATACGCGCCTTGGTCTGCCGGCTGGTCATCAAATGTCGGTCTTCGGTGGGCAAAAACATGGTCACGCCCAGCGCGGCTCCGCGCGGAATGATGCTGACCTTGTGCACCGGGTCGTTACCCTCGACCAATTTGCCAACGATGGTGTGGCCGGCTTCGTGGAAGGCAGCCGTGCGACGTTCGCTCTCGCTCATCACCATGGAACGACGTTCGGTGCCCATCAGGACCTTGTCCTTGGCGAGCTCGAAGTCTTCCATCGTTACGGAATCCTTGTCTTGGCGAGCAGCCAAGAGCGCGGCCTCGTTCACCAGGTTTTCGAGATCCGCACCGACGAAGCCGGGCGTGCCCGCCGCCAGGATGTTCAGGTCGACGTCGCCGCCAAGCGGCACCTTCTTCGTGTGCACCGCGAGGATGCCTTCGCGGCCGCGGATGTCGGGGCGCGGCACGGTGATGCGGCGGTCGAAGCGACCGGGCCGCAGGATGGCCGGATCGAGCACATCGGGGCGGTTGGTGGCGGCGATGATGATGACGCCTTCGTTCGATTCGAAACCGTCCATCTCCACGAGGAGCTGGTTCAGCGTCTGCTCGCGCTCGTCGTGACCGCCGCCCATGCCGGCGCCGCGATGACGACCGACCGCGTCGATTTCATCGATGAAGATGATGCAGGGCGCGTGCTTCTTGCCCTGCTCGAACAAGTCACGCACGCGGCTGGCACCGACGCCGACGAACATTTCGACGAAATCCGAGCCGGAGATGCTGAAAAATGGCACGCCGGCTTCACCCGCGATGGCGCGCGCCAGCAGCGTTTTTCCCGTCCCGGGGGGGCCCATCATTAGGACGCCCTTAGGGATACGACCGCCGAGGCGCTGGAACTTTTTCGGGTCTTTGAGGAAGGCGATGATCTCTTCGACCTCGTCCTTGGCCTCGTCGATGCCGGCGACGTCCGCGAACGTGATCTTGTTCTGCGATTCGCTCAGCAAGCGAGCGCGGCTCTTGCCGAAGCTCATGGCCTTGCCGCCGCCTGCCTGCAGCTGACGCATGAACAGATAGAACATGACGATCACGAACAACATGGGCAGCAGGATGGTGAGCACTGGCCCAACGAGCGGGCTGCTCTCGTCCTTCTGGTAGGTCACCTCGACGCCGCTCTTTACGAGCTCGGCGGCGGCGTCCTCGTCTTTGACCGGGCCGACAGTGTGGCCGCGCGTCGCCTCACCCTTGCCACCGGCGTTCTTGATCATGAACGTGTAGTCACGGTCCTTGATCTCGACCTTGTCGATGTGGCGCGCTTCCTTCGGCGCCTTGGTGAGCGCGATGAACTCGCTGTAGGAAATGTCGGGGCGAGCCGGATTCTCGATGCTGAGGAAATGCCAGATCGACAAGAACGCGACGAGAACGACTACCCAGAGAAGAAGAGTCTTCGGCGGTTGCTTCACTCAGACCTCTACAAACGAAAAAAAGTGCCCGTGTGGCCCAACGGATCATGCCACCCATGGCCTGAAACGTCGATTGCCCAAACGCACTTTTCTTTTCGGTTTCTAGCTTATGACTTGATTTCCTGCGGCCGTTTCACGCGCAAATCTTTGCCTCCGGCCACGCGAATGGCGACAGAGCGCCCCAACCGGCTCGCCCGCAGCACCTCGTGCAGCTGGGCCCGATTCAAATTGGCCTCGCCCTCGAGCCCGTCCAGCGCCGGCAGGGTCGTCCCATTCAAGGCGTCCGCCAGCGCGTTCAGGTGCCGAACGACTTGCGGCGAGAGCTGCTGGAGCAGGGGCAGCAGCTCGTGTCGCACGCGAACGCGCAGAAACGCGGCGTCCTTGTTGGACGGATCGTCGGCAAAGTCGAGACAGTGTCGCTCCAGGTGCAAGAGCACATCGTGTTTGCCGGCTCGAACGAGCGGGCGAATCACATCCTGCGCACGGGGAGCCAGCACGGCAAGCCCCCTTGGCCCCGCGCCGCGTAGGAGGCGAAGCAGCACTGTCTCGGCTCGGTCGTCGGCGTGATGGGCCGTGGCGATCAGCGCGGCGTGAGGAGCCGCGACCGCGCGCAGCGCCGCGTAGCGCGCCTCACGCGCGCGCGCCTGCAGGTTTCCGCCGGGCGTGAGCGCAAGGCTGGTCCGCCCGAACGGCACGCCCAGCTTTCGAGCCAGCGCCTCGGCTAGGTCCAGCTCGGCTTTTGCGTTGGGCCGCAGTCCGTGGTCCACACCGTGCGCCAACAGCCGGTAGCCGAGCTTGGGCGCCAAGCGCGCCAACACCGAAAGCATGGCCTGCGAATCACCGCCACCCGACACCGCCGCCAGCACGGTGCGCGAGCCCAACGGGCCGCACTCTTCCAGCAACGCGCGCCGCGTGAGCGTGATCAGCGTCGGCGGATGCGAGCGCGGCATGGGCTTCTCGAGCTCATTGGAACGGCTGCGCCGGCTGACCGCGTTGGAAAAAGAACTTGAACTCGCCGTGAACGTTCGAGCTGGTCACCTGCGCGGCATCGGCGGCGCCTACCAGCTCACGCGGGTCGGCGAATTTCACGTCGAAAAGCGCGTCGGTGTAGCGCGCGTCGCTGTCTTCCTCGTTCGGATCACCGCTGAAAATCGAGTTGAAGGTGATGTCACCGCTGACCGAGTAGGTAGCGCTGTTCTGCTCGTGACAGGTTTGGTGCAGGTAGAGCGACAGCGACACCAAGGGCCCGGGCTCGCCCGTCAGCGGCTGCCCTGGAGGCGCCACGCCCTCGGGCAGGCCGACCGGAATGGGCGCGCCGAGCTGCTTTCTCACGGCCTCGAGATCGTTCACCAATACGATGAGCCCGTCGGAAGCCTCGGTGTTGTTGTCCCCGCGCTGCACGCGAATCTGCAGCGACTCGCGGTACGGATTGGCGGCAAAAAAGTCGGGCTGGAGATTGAACGAGCCATTCCAACAGTCTTGCAAATACAGACGCTCGGCTTTGACCTCGCCGGTGCCGTCGCCGACGGTGCAGCCGGTCCCGATAGCGAGGACCACCGCCAGCGCTGGCCCTAACGCAACGCGGCTCAAGGGCTGAGCTCCGCCGCGGCGGTTGCCGCCACTTCGACTTGTGCGGCCTTGCGGATCAGGCCGCCACCCAGCACGCGGCTGCCCGCGTAGAAGACGGCAAACTGGCCTGGAACCACGGCTTGTACGGGTTTGTCGAACAGCACGCGCGCCCCGCCCGGAGCCTTCACGATGCGGGCTGGTAGCGGCGTGCCTCGGTAGCGAACCTGCACCTCGGCCGCGAGTGGCAGCTCGAGGCCACAGGCCATGCTGACGTCGTCGAGCTCGGCCGAAACCGCCATTAGTCGCTCCAGCGGGCCGAGCTCGATGCGACCTTGCTCGGAATCGATGGCGACGACGTAGCTAGGCTTGCCCAGCGCTACGCCCAAGTTGCGTCGCTGCCCGACCGTGAAGCGATGCACGCCTGCGTGCTGGCCAACGGTGCGACCGTTTTCGTCGACGATTGGCCCGGGCCGCAGGCGCCCAGCCGCGCGATCGCCGACGAAGCTGTCGTAGCGACCCGTCGGCACGAAGCACAACTCTTGGCTTTCACCCTTCTGCGCGCCGGGCAGGTCGAGCCGCACGGCTTCGGCTCGCACCTCGGCTTTGTCCAAATCGCCCAGCGGAAAGCATAGGCGCGACAGCGTGGCCTCGCCCAGCATATGCAGAAAGTAGCTTTGGTCTTTGCTGGTGTCGCGGCCGCGGTGCAGCTCGGTGCGACCAGCGTGCTCGACCAGGCGCGCGTAGTGGCCGGTCGCCACGCGCGAGGCGTCGAGCTTGTCGGCCAGCGCCATCAACTCTTTCATCTTCACGCCGCGGTTGCAGCGCACGCAGGGGCTGGGCGTTTCGCCGCCCAAGTAGCTGTCGACGAACGGAGCGACGACCTCGCGCTGAAAGAGCTCGCGCCGATCGAAGGCGTAGTGCGGAAAGCCGAGCGCGTCGGCGACGCGGCGCGCGTCGTGGATGTCTTCCGGCGCACAGCAGCGGCTCTTCACGCTGCCGTCGTCCGGGTAGTCCCAAAGGTGCAGCGTGACCCCGACCACGTCGTAGCCCTGCGCCAAAAGGCGCGCGGCGGCGACTGAGGAGTCGACGCCTCCGCTCATGGCTACGAGGATGCGCTGGCGCGTCACTGGCCGAAGAGTAGCCGGCTTTCCGGGGCAAGCCCGCGCGAGTAGGTAAATTCGCCATTAGTGCGGTGAAACCACGGTCTTGACCGCGTTCGAGGCGCGGTCGACCAGCTTTCCGACCAGATCGACGGCCTCACTGTAGCGGTAGATCCCCGCCTGCAGCGCGATCAGCTGGCCCGAGTCGAGGCCGCCCAGGTTGCCGCGCGAGGCGCTAGCAATCAACGCCTCTCCTCTATCTACGGCGCCACCAATGCCCTGGAGGGCGCGGCTGAACGAGGCTGCGGCCGGCTGAACGCCAAGCTTCGCGCTGGGCGACTGAGGCGGTGAGGCTTCAATCGTGATCATTTCGTACCGAGGGCTCTCTCCAGAGATTCTCATGGCTTCCCCTGCTCGGTCAGCGGGACATTGAGTTGCGGACTTTTCGCAAGGTTGATTGCGCCAGGTTGAGGCAGCTGCGGAGGCCCCCCCTCAGCAACCGGCGGCTGGCGCGCCCGGGTAGCGCGGATCCTATCCGTCCCTGGGAACTGGCGGCTGTCCTCGTGCCGTCAACAGGAACAAATGGCTGTCGTCGAAGCGATAGAGCAGCCACACGTTACATCCTGCGACCCGGCGCACATGGACATGAGTCGGCGCAAAAGTAGTCTCGAAGTCTCCAGGCCCGGGAATCTCGTTGGACGTGAGCGCTCGAATCGCTGCTGATACGACCCGATTCGCCGGTGACCCCGCCGTGATCCCGAGCCGCTCGATGCTGCGCCGAAACGTCGCGCTTACTCGGAGGATTCGGTCGGCCACGGCCATTCCCCTGCCGCGATACATCGGTCGAGGTCCTCGACCGTCAGCTCGATGAAGTCGCCCTGCGCGAAGTCCTGCTCGGCGCGAAGGAGCTCGTCCCCTAACTCAGCCTGCGTCGTCAGCTCCAGGCCTTTGGCGGCGGCGTTCGGAATGGCCATGCTTGTGAAATGCCACCTTCGGGAGCGCTTGTCACGAAATCGGGGCTCGCGCCGAAGGCGCGTCCACGTCCCCCGGCCGCAGGCCGCAGGCCGCCCACCTGCACGGCCACGTTTGACGGCCCCGCTCGCGCCGAAAGGCGCGGCGTTCCCGACCGCTTCGCCACGCTCGTTCCGTCTCGTCTCGAGCGCATCGGTTGTACCGAGAGACGACACCGCAGCCTTCTGCAAGCTTGGCTGCATGTCGGCAGCCCCTCGACTTAAGAATCCGCGCAGGCGGTTGGCCTACCGCTGCGTGCCGCGCATGTGCGGCCACCTTGCGTCGTGTTTTGCCCCGGGGACGCTGCCCCGGACCCTTGCACGATGTGCCGTCATGACGGCTCGGACCGGCAGGAATAGGTGTCGCCGATCCGGCTCGAGTAGTAGTGACTGGAGAGATCTTGGGCTGGTTCGCATGAAGCCTCCCGGGCAAGAAGGACCACACATTGATCACTACTCGCGAGTCGGACGTTCTAACGATCCCTGGGACCGACAGGATGTTTGACGGCGGCGGGGAGATGGGGTCGCTGATGCGCGCGATCGACTGGTCGAAGAGCGCGCTCGGACCCGTGTCCGGGTGGTCTCAGGCGCTCAAGACCATGGTCGGCGTCGTGCTCCGCAGTCCCTTCCCCATGTCCCTGGCGTGGGGGCCCCAACTGGTGCAGCTCTACAATGACGCCCACCGGCCCATCATGTGCGCGAGGCACCCCGAGGTGCTGGGGCAGCCGACGAGGGAGTCATGGGCGGAGGTCTGGCACCTCGTGGAGCCGAGCTACGCTGGACCCTTGGCGGGGCAGCCCGCCATGTGGAGCGATGACCAACCGCTGCTCATCGATCGCAAGGGCTTTCTCGAGGAGACCCACTTCAAGGTAGCCTACAGCCCGGTCCCCGACGAGACGACCGCCTCCGGCATCGGCGGGGTGCTCGCCACCGTCACGGAGACGACCGAGCAGGTCTATGGCGAGCGCCAACGCAAGACCCTCCGGGAGATCGCCACGCGCGCCGCCGGGTCCCACACTCCGGAGCAGGCCTGCGCCGCCACCGCGGCCTCGCTCGGAGAAAACGCCTCGGATGTGCCGTTCTGCCTGTTCTACCAGCTCAGCCAGGATGGCCAGCAGGCTCGCCTCGTCGCGCAAAGCGGGTTTGGGCCCGGGTCAGGTCAGGCCAATCCCGAGGTCATCGATCTCTCCACTTCCCCGGCGGGGGCCGCTACCTGGCCGCTCGCATCCATTGTTAGAACCGGGGCGATCACCGTCTGGAAGGATCTCCTCGAGCGGTTTAGCGAGCTGCCCAAGGGCTGCTGGTCTCAGTCACCTCGGGTTGCGATTGCAGTGCCGCTTGGCTCACCGGACCAGGCGCACCCGTACGGCGTGATGATCGCCGGGGTCAACCCGCACCGCGAACTCGACGATGGCTATCAAAGCTTCTTCGAACTCGTCGCGGCACAGGTGGTGACCGCGATCAGTGCCGGGGCGCTCGTCCGGGCGCACGCAGACGCGGAGCGGGAGCGGACCTTGTTGTTTGCCCAGCTGATGCAGGCGCCTGTGGCGGTCTGCATCATCACCGGGTCCGAGTCCGTCTTTACACTCGCCAACCCGCTGTACCTGGAGATGGCCGGCCGAACGGAGGTGGTGGGGAAGACCATCCGCGCGGTCTACCCCGAGCTCGAGCCGGACTCGCCAGTCTTCCAGCTCTACGAGGGAGTCTTCTCCACCGGTGTGCCCTTCGTTGCGGAGGAGTTTTGCGTCGCCATCGACAAGGGAAACGGCGGGCTGGAGGACATGTACTTCAAGTTCACCGCGCAACCCCTGCGGGACGCGGCAGGGAAAGTGAGCGACGTGATGGTGGTGGCGATCGACGTCACCGCCCAGGTGCTTGCCCGCCGGCGCATCGAATCTTTGGTGGGAGATCTGAGAGAGGCAGACCAGCGCAAAGACGAATTTCTCGCCACCCTCGCCCACGAGCTGCGCAACCCGATGGCCGCGATTAGCATGGCGCTGGCCTTGCTCGAGAGCAGCGGTGGGGATCCCAAGAAAGACGCACGGTATCAAGCGACCGCCCGGCGGCAGATGCAGGGTCTGGTCCGTATGGTCGACGATCTGCTCGACATCTCGCGCATCAACCGCGGAATCGTGGAGCTGCGCAAGGAGCGAACTAGCCTTGCGGCGATCGTTCACAACGCTGTGAATGTCACCCGGGCGGCGGTGGAAGCGCGGGGGCATCGGATCGAGGTGACGACCGGAGCGGGAGCCTTTCCCGTGGATGCGGACGCAACGCGGATCGAGCAGGTGGTGGTCAACCTGCTCAGCAATGCGACCAAGTACACCGATTCCGGAGGGACCCTGTCGGTGCGGCTGGACCGCGAGGGGGTCTTCGCCGCAGCCGAGGCCGTTCTGCGCGTGCGCGACAGCGGTCGAGGCATCCCGGCGGACATGCTGGACAGGATTTTCGACATCTTCGTCCAAGTGGTTCCGTCGCTCGATCGCAGCTCGGGCGGGTTGGGGCTGGGGCTCACCCTGGTCAAGCGGATGGTGGAGCTGCACGGGGGCACGGTCCGCGCCCACAGTGATGGGTCGGGAAGGGGCAGTGAGTTCGTGGTGCGGCTCCCGCTTGCTCCCGAGGAACTGCCGGGCGCTCAGAGCGCGGAGGTGTTGGCCCGCCCGCTGCCCGTTTTTACGGCTAAAAGGCGCGTGCTCGTCGTGGAGGATGTGGAAGACGTCCGGAACATGATGCAGGAGTTTCTGGCAGGCCTAGGACACGAGGTCTCAATCGCCGTCGATGGGCCCCAGGGCGTCGCGAAGATCCTCGAGCTGCTGCCGGATGTGAGCTTCGTTGACGTGGGGCTGCCGGGATGTGACGGCTACGAGGTGGCCCGCCGGGTCCGCGCATCCCCCGGAGGGGACCAGCTCTACCTGGTAGCGCTCACCGGCTACGACGGTGCCGACGCGCGGGCCAAGGTCAAGGCGGCTGGCTTCAACCTCCACCTCACCAAGCCCGTCGACGGGAGCGAGCTCGCGAAACTGGTGAGCGACCCGCGCGCGTAAACGAGCGCGGAAGGCTTAGTTAGCCCCCATTCACGCAATTCGCTTCGGCTGAGGCCGACGTCATTGTGAAACCTGACGCTGGCGGCTCGGCGATGGTCTAGCGTTCGGAGGTGGTGCGGTCGTTCTCAGAGCTTCGTAGCCGTCGCGGCCTCCTTCTGACTGCGGTGGCGTTGGTGCTCACTCTCTTGCCTGCCCGCGCGAGCAAGGCGGCGGTTCCCGGCTTGAATCTCACCTGGCTGGCACCGTCCGGCTGCTCCTCGCAGGCAGATGTCGAGCGCCGAGTCCAGGCGCTCCTCGTCGGGCACACACGCCAAGGCCGCCGCGCGCTGGACGCACGCGTGGTGGTGATTAAGGAGCCATCGGCTCCGTTTCACGCCGTGGTGACGACCGGCACAGACGGACGCCTCGGCACCCGAAC
>JAYUYU010000802.1:0-3663 GCA_043752365.1 Myxococcales bacterium
CGGTGACGTTCGCGGTCACGACCGAAGACGCCGCCAACTTCTCCGAACGTGCAGACTTGAGCTTGGCGGTCGTCAACTCCGAGCTGATGCCCCACGCGCGCCCCATCGTGGAGCGCGCGCGTGGCGCTGGCAGCAATGCCAACTTCATCTTGTGCTGTGCGCCCCGCGACCTGCGCGCGGCCCGAGAGGGCCTGCTGGATCTCAGCGGGGTTGCGGCCGTGGACGGCTTTGCGGCTCCCGAAAACGTGCTGTTTGCCTCGAACGAACTGCGCGCGGGCGCAGTCAACAACAGGAAGACGCCACGCCTGCTGTATGGCACCACCGTGGCGTTCCGCGGCGCCGGTCGTGAGCGCGACGAATTGGGCTTTACCTACAACGTGTCCAGCGGCGGTATCTACGTGCGCACGCTGGCGCCGCCCGACGACGACGAGACGTGGATTGAGCTGCGTCCACCGCGCAGCGATCGACTCGTGCGGCTGGTGGCGAAAATCGCCTGGCGTCGACGCTTCAACCACAACGAAAATGCCACCGTGCCTCCCGGCTTCGGCGCGCAAATCATCGACGGCGCGCGGGCCGATATCGAAGCCTGGCAAGCCGGTAGCGCAGCCATGCAAGCCGCGCTCGGTTAAGCACGGAAATCCGGCGGGCGTGCTCAACAGCCAACGCGAGGCTACTCTGGCGCCCATGAAGATCTATACTCGCACCGGCGATAAGGGCGAGACTGGCCTGTTCGGCGGCGCGCGCGTCCCGAAGGACGACCCGCGCGTCGAAGCCTACGGGACGATCGACGAAACCAACGCCGCCATCGGGCTCGCGCTCTCGCACGCTCAGGTGCCGTTCGTGCAGCGCGTGCTCGTGGAAGTGCAAAGTGACTTGTTCACGCTTGGCGCAGAGCTCTCGGCGGCCACGGGGCACGAAGCGCGCCTCGGCATCCAGCTTTTGACGGACGCTGACGTGCTGCGGCTCGAACAGGCCATCGACGAGGCCGAAGAGCCGCTGCCGCCGCTCAGGAATTTCATCTTGCCCGGCGGGCCGCCCGAGGTATCGGCGTTGCATTTTGCCCGCACTGTGGCGCGACGCGCCGAGCGACGCGTGCTTACGCTCGGCCAGCGCGAGCCGGTGCGGGGCACGATTCTCGTCTACTTGAATCGCCTCGCTGACTTGTTGTTCGTACTGGCAAGGCGCGCAGGGCACGAAAAGGGCGGCGCCGAGGTGCCCTGGGCCCCGCGCGGCCAGCGCACGTGAAAGGCTGCCGTTTTGGGCTACGATGACCGCCGTGGCCATCAGGAAGATTGCACAGCTGGGTGAACCCGTATTGCGTAGGGTTGCACGCCCCGTGAGCGTCGAGGAACTGAAGAGCCCCGCCTTCCAAACCCTGATCGACGACATGATCGAGACGATGCACGACGCCGACGGCGCCGGCCTGGCCGCGCCGCAAGTGTATGAATCCGTTCAGCTGTGCGTGATCGAGCTGAGCAAGAATCCGCGCTACCCGGACACGCTCGACATTCCGCTCACCGTCTTGGTCAATCCCGTGGTGACGCCTGTGGTCGACGGCCGGCGGGACCAGCTTTCAGCCGAAGACAGCATCGCCATGTTCGAGGGCTGCTTGTCGGTCACGGGCCTGCGCGGCCAAGTGGTGCGGCCGCGACGTGTACGGGTCCAGGCGCTCGATCGCCAGGGCCAAGCGCTCGACTTCGAGTGGGAGGGTGTGCGCGCCAGCGTGGTTCAACACGAAACCGATCACCTGGAGGGCGTGTTGTACGTGGACCTAGCCGACAGTAAGAGCCTGACGTTCTTGCGCGAATACGAGCGCTACGTTCCGCGCGAACAGCGCATCGTCGATCGAGGCGCGACGTGAGCCGCGTCGGCCCGGGCGACCTGATTTCCGGCAAGTACCGGATCGTTCGGCTGATCGGCGACGGCGGTATGGGCGTGGTTTACGAAGCGCGGCACGAGGTGCTCGGTTCCAGCGTGGCGCTGAAGTTCTTGCATGCCGATTTGGCCAAGCGCCCCGGCCTGACCCAACGCTTCCTGCAAGAAGCGCGCGTCTCCGCGACCATTCAGAGTGCCCACGTGTGCCACGTCACCGACGTCGACACGGCCCAAAACGGCTCTCCCTACTTGGTGATGGAGCTACTGCACGGACAGGCGCTGCAGGCCATGCTCGATCGGCAAGGCAAGCTGCCGCCGGACCAAGCCGTCGACTTTGCGCTGCAAATTCTGGCCGGGCTCGAAGCCGCCCATGCTACCGGCGTCGTGCACCGAGACCTCAAGCCCGACAACGTTTTCGTCACGCCTTCGGGCGGCGGCCCACTGCTGAAGCTGATCGACTTTGGCATCGCCAAGCTGCGTGCTTCCAGCGAATTTACGAAAGGCCTGACGCGCGCCGGCGTCGTGATGGGTACGCCCGAGTACATGGCGCCCGAGCAGTTGTCGTCGGCGCACACCACGGACCATCGAGCCGATATCTACTCGCTGGGGGTCATGCTGTTCGAAATGCTCGCCGGCTGCCGCCCTGCCGACGGTGACGACGCCGAAGTCATCGTGGCCGCCGTGCAAGCCGGTCGCGTGCGCAAGCTGGCAGACCTGGTCGCGGGCCTGCCACAAGGACTCATCGCGCTGATCGACCGCGCTACCCTGCCCGAGAGGGAGCAGCGCTTCGAGAGCGCCAGCAGCATGCGCCTGGCTTTGGCAGCCTTCGCCGGGCAGCTCAGCCACGCCGGGCGCCTGGCTGCGACGGCCGAACCGCTCGCCCCTCTGCCGACACCGGCGTCCCACGCGTTGCTTTCGTTGCCTCCCCACGTCACCAACGCTGGCGTGCCCAAGACGCTACCGCCCGACGCTCCGCCGCTGAGCGTGAGTCAGATGGGCGCAGCTCGCACCAGTTTGTCCGAGGGCGATCCGGTCATGGCGTCGCAAATGCCGAGGCCCACCGGCACCGCGATGGGAGGAGCCTCACCCTACGGCCCTCCGCCCGCGTACGGCGCTCCAACGGCGTACGCCGGCGCGCCGCAAGCGCCGCCGCAGGTCATCCGCACGAAGGGTCGGTCGGGGCTGCTCTTCTCCGCGCTGGTCATCGCTGTGCTGGGTGGCGGAGGCGCGGTCGGCTACGCCGCGTACCGCGCCGCGGACAATCCGCGAGTGGTGGCGCCTCCGCTTCCGGACCCAGACCTCGTGCCCACGACCGTCCGCACGACCGCAATCTTGAACGGCGAAGGGCAGCCGAACACGAACACGACCAGCGCGCCCATCAACCCCACCACGGCGCGGCCCCCGGGCGGGGGAAAACCCCCAGCAGGCGCCGGGGGCACCAGCACCGGCAGTACTGGAGGCGCCGGGCCAGGAGTCGGGACCGGCGGTGGCGGCACCACGGCTATTCAACTGCCCTTTCCGTTGCCGAGCGGGATTCAAATCCCGACGGCCTTGCCCTCTTCGATTCAGCTGCCGCCGGGCTTCACGTTTCCGCCAGGGTTTCCGGGCCTTCCACAGCAGCCCCCCGCAACGACCCCTCCGCCGACCCCCACCGCGACCCCAACGGCAACACCGACCGCGACCCCCACGACCGCGCCGACACGGCCGCGCACCAGCGCCAAACCGTAGCCCTCCCAAAAATGGGAGTATGTCACCGCCACGAAACATGACCGAAAGCCGCGGGTGCGG
>JAYUYU010000803.1:0-3662 GCA_043752365.1 Myxococcales bacterium
CCCCGCTGTCCACTTCTCAAATCGACGGAGAGGGCGGGTTCGCCCGGCTGAAAAGCGGTCTGATTGGCGGCGGTCTGAGTTTCCGGCCGTGGCAGGAACGGGTGCTCACTCCGGCTTTTCTTGTGGGAATGGCAGCTGTGGTGCTGCATACCCGAGGCGTGCCGGCCGCCGGCTTTTCCGGTAGCACTCAACTGGCTTTCGCCGCGTATCCGCACGCGGGCTTCGAGCTGGCGCTAGCGATCGGCCCAATATTTCGCCTTCAGGCAGAGCTTTTGGGAGGAGCGGTCGTTCCGAGGCCCGTGGTGCTTTTCGCTGATCGCCGGGTAGCCGCGTGGGGAAGTGCGCTGTTTGTGGGCGGGCTCGGAGCGGCGATCGTCTTTCAGTGATCCATTCGCAGCGCTCTGCGACACTCATGAACACTACGGCAATGTTACTTTGAGTGTCCAGAACCTACATCCAGCTGCTCCTCAATCGAGTGAGGGGGTATTGCATCGATTTCCAGGTCTGCCCACGGATGCGGCTCTGGTGGCTGCCTTGCAAGAGCGGCGTCCTGGCGCGTCCGCGATGCTGTTCGAGCGCTACGGCACCTATGTCGAGCGGCTGATCGTTCGCGTCTTGGGCATCGACGCGGAGGTGCCCGACCTGATCAACGAGGTGTTCGCGCGCGCCTTCGAAAAGCTAGATCAGGTCAAAGATCCAGCGGCGCTCAAGGGTTGGCTCGGCAGCATCGCGATCTTTACTAGCCGAGGGTTTATCCGCGAACGCCGCTTGCACCGGCGGTTCGTCCGCTTCTTTTCGCCCGAGGAGCTGCCGGAGGTGTCGGTCACGCCGACCCCCGCCGAAGTGAGCCAGGCACTCGCGCGCACCTATCAACTCCTCGCAAGGCTGCCAGACGCAGAACGGATCGCCTTCGCCCTGCGCTTCATCGACGGTATGGGGCTTGCCGAAGTAGCGCAGGTGATGGGCGTCTCGATCGGAACCGTCAAGCGGCGGCTAACTCGAGCGCAGGCCCGTTTTTCCAGCGCCGCTAGCAGCGACCCGGTACTGAAGGAACATTTCTCGAAGGACGAGCAGTGGGAGAGACCATGAGCGTCGATAAATTCTTTGTAGCATTGCGTGAGGAACAGGACCGCTCACGCGCCGCTGCGGACCACGTGGGACGGGCCCGGGAGCGAGCAGCGCTCCCTAAAGAGTTACGCTCGGCGACGCGGCCGCGGTCGCTAACATTTGGCATCGCCGCAGCCCTGGCGCTGGCGGCTGGCATCGTGCTCTTCGTTGCCCGGGCTGGAGCGCCGAGCGGCGCGCTCGAGTTTTCGGTCGGTGCGAAGTCTCAAGCTGGGCGGGTCGGCGCTTTCATTGCAGCGCCCAGCGCGGGTGAGCTGCCGTTGCGGTTTTCCGATGGTACGCAGGTAGCCCTGTCAGCCGGAGCGGGGGCACGCGTGCTCAGCGTGGAAACGAACGGCGCGCACATCGTGCTCGAGAAGGGGCGAGCATCGGCATCGGTCGTGCACCAGCCGGGCACCCACTGGCGCGTAGACGCAGGTCCGTTCGAGATCGCAGTAGTGGGGACTCGCTTCGACGTCAGCTGGGATCCCAGCGAGCAAGTCATGGGTCTGGTGCTGAAAGAAGGTGCCGTCGTCGTCTCCGGCTCGTTCCTCCGCGAGTCGATGCGAGTGGGTGCTGGCCAAAGCCTGCACGCCTTCTGTAACGAAGCTCGCGCAGAGCTGGTTGACGACAGCGCGCCGAGGGTGCCGCAGGCGGAGCTAGTCGTCGCGCCTGCGCCTGCGCCGGCTACGCCGTTGGGGGCAGCGCCGGCTACGCCGTCTGGCCCTGCGCCGGCTACGCCGTCTGGCCCTGCGCCAACCCCCGTCATCGTCAGCGCGGCGGCGAGCACTTCTTGGCAAGCGCTTGCTGGTTCGGGAAAGTTCCGCGAAGCGTTGGCGCTCGTCGAGCAGTTGGGCTTCGAAGCCGAATGCCGCGGCGCCTCCGGCCAGGATCTGTTGACTTTGGGCGACGCCGCACGTCTCGCAGGCTCTACCCCGCGTGCACGCGAAGCGTACTTGGCGGCGCGAGCCAAATTGCCCGGCGGAGGGCGTGCTACTTACGGCCTGGGCCTGACAGCGTTCGACCAGCAGCGCGACTTCGCAAGCTCCGCGCGTTGGTTCGAAACTTATCTCCGGGAACAACCTAGCGGCGCCCTGCGCGCCGAAGCCTCCGGGCGACTGCTGGAATCGCTTTCTCGTTCAGGACAAACCGCCAGAGCCCGGGAAGCCTCCGAACAATACCTAGCGCGCTATCCCAAGGGTGCCCACGCCGCGTTGGCGCGCCGGCTCCGCTGAACTTTGGTGTAGAACGCGGGCCTTGGCGCGTTCGGCCACAAACCGGACGATTCGGCCAACCTGCGAGCGTCGTCGTCAGCGCCGCTTGTTTTGCGTGCCAGGCTACGACCCCCGCGGTCGAGCGAGTCCGCCCCTCGGCGTCGGCTCCGCAACCAGCTCCTCCGCCAGCGCCCGTAACCACTCAGTCAGCCCAGGCACTCGCGGCCATTGCACCGGCGACCGCACAAGCCCCGCGAAGCTTCGCTGACGACGTTCAGTTCCTTTCGCAACACGGCCCCGTCAAGGTGTTGGAGTCGCCTGCCGGAGGCCGCGTCGCCGTCTCCGGGAAGTACCAGGCCCGCGTCATGACGAGCGCCGTGGAGGGCGCCGGGGCGAGCCTGGGCTTCGTCAACAGGGCTTTCATCAAAAGCGGCAAGACAGCGACGCCGTTCAACAACTACGGTGGGGAGGACCGCTTCTGGCTGGGTCCCGAAGGCGGCCAATTCGGGCTGTATTTCCCGCCCGGAAAGGCATTCGAGTTCGGCAATTGGCCCGAACGAGCCACCGCGAACGATCTCAACCTGACCTACACCGACCGGAAGCTTCACGTCGGGCTGAGCGCGTTTCACCTTCAGCAGCGAAATCTGCTCGTTCTGGGTGACCGCGGCCTACCCGCGAACGTGATCGACGACGAGGTGTGCACACGTACGGGCGCCCGCTTGCCGTCGGGCGTTAGCGTCGGGCCATGGCAAACATCGCCGTGCCACAGCGCCCCGGAACGCTCAGCCTGCCAGCGCAGGCGCGTCTTGATGCCGTCGCCGTCCGCCGCTGCCGTGCGGACAAGGCCGCGCTCGACGAGCATACGCCGCACCGTGCACGCTGTCACGCCGGAGCCCAACCTGCGTCGGCCGGTAGCGTTCGAAGGATGACCTTCACACTCACGCTCGGGTGCTCGCGACGGATGTCGCAGAGCAGCTCTGCGTAGCTGCGGATCGAGATCGCGCCCGCGGTCTCCGCGCGCACGCGGCACCAGCGCCTCGAGTCCGCTCTTCTTGAAGGCGTACGAGCGCGCTCACTTGCGAGTGCGCGAAAAGGACCTACACTGGAGGCCTAAATTTGCTCTCTCACGAGTCCGGGGTGGGCAGCTAGTCGGGTTGACTGGAACCGGTTCCTATTGCGTGAACCTAACGCTCGGGGCACTCTGTTGGTCATGACGCTCAACGCCCAGTCAGCTAGCAGCGCCGGGCCGAGTTGGGCCGCTGGAAGCCGCGGCCGCGATCGCCGACGGTTTCTGGCGCTCGCTGCCTCCGGCCTCGTGGGAGGACTCGTACTGCGGCTAGACCG
>JAYUYU010000804.1:0-9168 GCA_043752365.1 Myxococcales bacterium
CCCCCGACCACGTGCCCCAGGCTCATCGCCAAGATCACCGGCAAAGGATGCGGAACTAAAACGGAGTAGCAGATGAGACTGAGAGCGAGCAGGGCAAGCACGCAGGCGAACTTGACCAAACCCGTGATTGACCCGCCGGCGATGCGCCCAAATACGCTCATGGTGTCTGCTCCGGCGTGGCGTCGGGTTTGGTGAACGGGTGCGCGTAGCCGTGGCAGCCCGCGCTCGCGCAGCTCACTCGGTTTGCTTGGAGCTCGGCCGCCAGCGCTCGGTGATCGGGCACGCCTTGCCAGAATTCAGCCGTTTGGGTGTGGCACTGGCGGCAGTTCTGGTTGTCGTAGGGCTTGCGCAACTTGATGACTTTCAGCGCATTTTCAAGCGACATTTCACGGTAGCCGCCCAGGTAGTACTCGTACACGTGTCGGAGCCCGCCGACTTTGGTCAGGGCGTAGCCGTACATGCCGTAGTCGGCGTGACACACGTAGCAGCTCTGGTCTCCGAAGAACGGGTTGCGGGTATGGCGAGCGGCGAGCGACTGCGCCTGGGGCTCGACGGCGTTCCGGAAGTGGCTGTCCATGACGTGGCAGGAACCGCAAAACTCTCGCTGGGTCGTGGTCTCCATACCGGACACGGTCGAGGTAGCCGCGGCCAGCGCTGGGAAGACTCCGAGTCCCAAGAGCAGCCAGAGCTTGACGTGGGTGTCGATCAACGGGCGCTTGACCAAGTACCAAATCAGAATCGCGGCGGCCGAAGCTGCTGAGCCCAGCACCACGAAGCCAAGCCAGCTCGGGTGTTCCACGTTGGCGAGTGTGAGTGCACCATGTCTGCTACAGCAAGCAGTTCCGCCGCGGTCTTCGTGCACGCCAAGTTGCCGCAGTGCCGCGACTCGAGCGTTCGATCCACACGCGCAGACTTTGCACCTTTGCTCCCGGAAAACGCAAATTCAGCGCGTCTTTTTCCGCACCCACCCCTCTCCTTTCACGATCGAGAGCGGATATGCTGCGCGCAGGTGGATGACGCCAGCGCATCGTTCCTCGCTCGCGACTGCCTTGGCGGTCGCGCTGGCCGCTTTCGTGGCGTGCTTGGATTCGGACACGCCGACCAACAACCTGTACGTGCAAGCGGCGTGGCAAAGCGCGCGTGCGACGGTTGGGCATCAAGTACATGTCGTCGAACTCAAGCTCGCGTGCGCCCAATGCCACGAGCTGACTGGGGATGCGGTCGGCGCGGCCAAGCCAGCGCGCTGCGCCGCGTGCCACGAAACGCAAAGTCGGCTTCGCCACGCCGAGCTGCAGGCCAGCAAGCGCTTTGGCAACGGCACGAAAGCCGACTGCACGCACTGCCACGCATTTTCGCCTACGAAAGCCGGCGCCCTGGGCGGGCCACCGGCAGGCAGCGCCCCGTCGCACGCTGATTTCAAGCCCGAAGACTGCGTGCGCTGCCACGCATCGCCGCAAGGAGCTACACCCGCAGTGATTGTGCACGGCGGCACCGAGTGCGTGGGCTGCCACAACGTCCACCAGGATGCAACGCCGCAGCCCGGCTCATGCGCGGGCTGCCATAGCGACGTTCAGACAAAGCACGCCACGCTCGACAAAACGCCGGAGCAGGTGTGCACCACGTGCCACCAGCACCAGCATGCTCCTGCGGCAGACGCCGTGGCCGGCTGCGAGTCCTGCCACGCGAGCCAACAGCCGCTCGTGCCCAAGACAGCGCTGTTTGCCAAGGGCCACGCCGAGTGCGTGAGCTGTCACGAGCCGCACGAGTTCGGCAAGCAGCAGGCGCTACCCTGTCGCTCGTGCCACGCCGAGGTTCACACGCTGGCCGCGGCGAAAGTGCCCGCGCACGCCGCTTGCGTGAGCTGCCACGCTCCACACGACGTGCGAGGCAGCGCCGAAAAGGCCTGCGCCAGCTGCCACCAAAGCGTGCACCCCAATCACCCCAAGCTCGGCGCTGGGAGCGCTTGCATCGGCTGCCATGATCCGCATCCGGCTCCGGGTCACCTGGCTCAAACGGCGCAGCCTTGCAGCGGCTGCCACAAAAGCGCGCACAGCGACCAAGGCTTTCACGCTGCGGTAAATTGCACCGGCTGTCATAAGCCACACGAATTCGCCCTAGCGAAGGCTGATCGCAGTCTTTGCAATGGTTGCCACGCAGCGCAGGCCAGCGCAGTCGCCAAGCGAGTAGGGCATGCGAACTGCGACAGTTGCCACGCCGGCTTGCCGCATCACCCCACTACCCAGGCCAGCTGCTCCACCTGCCACGCTGCAGAGCAGCACGCGGCGCTGGCAGGTCACGCGCAGTGCACGAGCTGCCACGAACCGCACAGCGGTGCACAAACCGCTGCCTGCGAAAGCTGCCATGCGCCAGAGGCCCACAGCGCGCCAGCCGGCCACAAGGAATGCCTGAAGTGTCATCAGCCGCACACGGGGTCGACGACTGCTGCGCCGTGCTCCAGCTGCCATGCCGCGGAGGCGCACTCCAAACACGGCCAGCTTGATGTCGGCTGCCTGGGCTGCCACCGCCCCCACGGGCCTACGGGTCGCGCCTCACCTCCAGCGTGCATGACGTGCCATCAAGCCGCAAAGCTTGGCGGGCTCCACCAAGCGCCAAAGCACCAAGACTGTCTCCATTGTCACGCTGGTCACGGCGACCAGCCCAGCCTAGTGCGCGACGCTTGCCTGACTTGTCATAAGGACCGAAAGGCGCACTTCCCTGGTGCGCGCTGCGCTAGCTGCCACCTATTCGAAGCGGCCAAAACGTCGCGCTAGTCAGGGCACGGTAAAAGTGACCACGCCGTCGACGTGCAATTCCGGTCGCACGAAGGTCGCATTGTCGGCAGCCATGTTTTCGTGGCACTGGCTGCAGTTGCTGGCGTAAGGATGCGGCGGCGGGGGCGGTAGAGCATGACAGCTGCCACAAGTCGCTTGAGTGCCATCGACCGTGGTCCAGCGCGGTGAAACATTGGTACCGCCCGAGCGGTGCGTCCCCGGAAACTTGCCGCCGTGACACGCGGTCTGGACGCACGAGCCGCCTGTGTACTTGGGTACGGCACCGAAGGCCGTGGCGGCGCCGGAAAACTCGACCTCCGCTGGCAGCGCGCTGTCGAGGTGGCCAGCGGAAAACGTCTGCTCGGGCACGACGTGACACTCCGTGCAGGGCACGGGCCGTGACCACGAATTTTCCCCCAGGTGCGCTTGATGCGCGCCGACGCCCGCAAAAGTCGTGGCATCGTGGCGGTCTAGGTCGCGCGGAGGAGCGGAATTTTTGCCCCCATGACAAGACGTACAGCTCGCCTCGAAGGCCACGTCGACCACGCCGTCCACGTGTCGCAGGCGGTCGACGATGCCGAGATTGTCCGGGCCCACGACAGCCGCGTGACAAGCATTGCAATCGGCAAGCTGCGGGTGCGGGGCGGGCGGCGGCGAGCCGTGGCACGACGTACAACCGAGCGGCTGCGCTTTGACCCAGCTCGGCGAGGCGTCGTGCTGGCCGGGGCTCGGGCCGTGACACCAAGTGTCCGCACAACCGGCCTTGCTACGATCCCAGCTCGGCCGATGGTCGCCGCGCTCGGCAACGCCGACCAGCAGGACTTGCGCGGGCAGCCCTTGCGGATGCCCTACGCTGTCGGACGCGTCCGGGACGCGGTGGCACTCGGAGCAAGCCAGGGGGCGACTGAAGGCTCCGCCTGCTAGGTGCACGCGATGTGCGCCTACTCCAATTGCGCTCGGTGAAGCGTTGCCGAGAGTGTCCTGGGGCGGAGCCGGGTCAGCGCCGCGACCGTGACAGGCGCTGCAGTCAGCGACGCTCGACTGCACGATTCCGTCCACGTGCAGGGCTGGCGCGACGAACGCGCGCGCCGCGTCGACCACGTCGCCGTGGCAGGTCTCGCAGCGAGCGGATTGCGGATGGGGCGACGCTGGCGGAAGGCCGTGACAAGACCCACAGGCGACCTCGCTGGTGCGCGGCTGAGTCCATACGGCGTCGCTTTGCTTTCCGTGACACCAACTGTTGCTGCAGCTGCGCCTAGCGGCATCGTAGCTTGGGTCGAGTCCGCCGGTCTTCGCTAGCGGCCCAAACACCAGCTCGGCGGGGCGGGCGTCGTCTGCGTGGCCCGGCGAATCGCTGCGCGTCGGTACGATGTGGCATTCGCTACACGAAATCGCGCCGTGGGCCTTGCCTGCGCGAAGGTGAAGGGCGTGCGCGCCTACTCCGGGGTAGCCGACGCCCGACGCGCCGAACAAGTCGCGAGGCGGCGCGGCGCGCGACAAGAAATCACCCGCTCGTCCTGGGTCGCCATGACAGGTCGCGCAGCGCGCCGCGTTGGTTTCTTCGATTGGCTCGGCACGCCGCTCGAGGCAGCTGGGGGCAAGGCCGACTGCACCCACGCCCAACAGCGCGCAGGCCGCCATCCTCCGCAGCAACCCGACGTGGCGCTTGGCTGCTGGGCGTTCGTCAACCATGGCAGTACCGACACATGCTGTCTTGACGACTTTGCGTGCTCTGCCAGCCGTTGGGGTGCGGATTACCGCCGAATGCCCCCACCTTGTGGCAACGAATGCAGTTGGTAGCGGGGCCTTGGTCGTGGCAACCGGCGCACAGCAAAATGTCGCGGCGCGCCTCGCGACCGTGAAAGCTACTGGAGCTGGTGGTGGTGCCGACCCAACCAGGCGGGTGCGGATTGCGAGCGCCGATTTGGTTTCCGCTCACGCCGCGTTCGCGGTGGCAAGATTCGCAGGTTTGGGGTTCATGGCAGCGGACGCAGCGCGTGGGTTGCGCCTGGGCCTCGAGCGCATGCCGTGTCTCGAAGCCGCCGCCGTGCACCAGGGTGCGCGCGACGTTTTCCGGCTTTCTGCGCTCGATGCTCAGCTCTTGCGTAGCGTCGTGGCAGCCGTTGCAGTCCGCTTGGGTGTGGCACGATTGACAGAGCTGCTTTTCCTGCAGCGCCGACTGGCCGTGGTGCCGTGCAAACTGTTGGTCATGCCTCAGGAACGTCTGCGGCAAGGTTTTGGCCAGCTCGGCCGAGGTGTGACAAGGCGCGCATTCGCCGGCGTCCCATTGTTGCTGGTGCTCGTGGCACGTGAAGCATTGGCTCATGGGCGGCATCGACGAGCCGCCCTTTTCCACGACGCCAGCGTGACAGGACACGCACTGCCCCTGGATGCCACGCATGCTCAAGTGCTGGGCGTGACTGAAGCCACGCCGCGCCTCGAGCGGGCGCGGGCGCTCTAACAGCTCCGCCACCTGCGCCTGGTTCGAGTGGTGACACGAAGCGCAGAGCGAAGCGTCTCCGCGCGTGTGAGGCGAGCCCTGCGCTGTCAGCGTGTGGCAGCTGTTGCAGTCGAGGCAGGCGGGCTTGCCAACGGTACCGCACGCCACGCCGACCAGGTGGGTCAAGTGTTGAAAGCGCGCAGGCGCGCCGCGCATGCATGCCGCCGCCAGCGCCGCCGCCGTAACGGCGAGCAGCAAGGCCAACAGCAGCGAGCGTTCACGGCTCATCGCGCGCCTTCCGCCGGCAAGAGGTCGAACGTGTACGCCAGGCGCAGCGTAGCTTGCGCGTCGAGGTTCGCGTACGGAGAATGGGCGAGCGAAGCTCCCAACAGCAAGCTGAGGCGGCGTGCAGGCTCGAACGACAGCGTGCCTGCATAGACGGTCGAGGCTCGGTAGTTACGGATGGCGCGGTCGTACAGGTACGCGTAGGCTTCGAGCGTCGCGCTCAGGCGCGGCAGAAAACGACGCGACAACGAGCTTCGCCACGAATGGTAGCCGTTGTCCGGTGACAACACGCGGGCATAGGCAAGGCGCACGAACGTGGCTCGCGCGGCATCGACGAACGCGCGTGCCGCAACCTCCGTGCGTGCACCGGGGCGACCCCCAAAATAGAGCTGCGCGAAAGCCGACGCTTCGAAAGCAAGCGCGCGGTTGGCTCTCACCGTCGCAAACCCGCCTGCCTCTTCGTACTCGGCGTTGCCGAACACCGAAAGCACCGATTGACGAGACAGAAAGAGCGCAGGCTCGGTATGCAGCAACTCGATGGACAAGTCGGCGAACGTCGCAGGGCTGGTGTCCAGCCACAGCCTGGCATCGGCGAACCGGCCGCGATCGAGGTCGAGCAGCGCAGTCGAGCCCACGGCGGCGTGGGTGACGAGCGGCAAACGAGCGTCTAGGCCGAGGTTCCGCCTAGCGAGACCCCCTGGCTCACGTTGCTCGTGGAACGACAAGCCTGCGCGACGCTCGCTCCCGCTCCAGCCGACCCGGCCGCCCGTCAGCCAGAATTTGCCTCGGGAAACGCCTTCCAGCGTCGTGGCATCGGGCTCCACTTCTGCTGCGACGCCCAGCTGCTGGTAGCGCCGACGCTCATTCCAGCGCGGGAGCACGGTCCAGCCGGCGTAGGCGTTGGCGTCGAGTCCTGCGCCTAGCTCAGTCGTCAGGTTTGCTCCATCGAAGCGCACGAAACGAGCGGCGCCTCCTGCCAGCTGCTGCCGCCCGAGGCGCAACGACACGGGACCCTGGCGATAGCGTGCGTTTGCGACTTGAACGTCGCCGTCGAACGGCTGTTCTGCGTCCCTCGGGCCGAGCCAGCCGCGCCCCCATGCTGCCAGCTCGAAATCGACGCTGTCCTTGCGCCAAGGCGTATCCAGATTGGCAGCGCGCACGAAGACGTACTCGTAGATCGGCGCCACGGTGTCGCTCGACACCAGCGCTCCATTGGCGCCAGGCAAGAGCGCGCGACGAAACAGCTGAGCGTACGTCTCGCTGCGAGCGGACAGTTCGAAGCGGTCGTGAACATCCGCGCGGGGCGCCTTGGATTGCGCCAAGGCCGTTGCCGGGCCGAGCGAAATCGATGCCCCCACCAGTAACTTCCAAGGCCGCACGGAGATCATCGGGCTCGGGGGTTCAACGAGGTCGCGGCGGGCTCGCGCTCACGGGAAGGACATCCTCACGCTGTACACGCCCTGGGCGAGCTCGCTCTCGAGCCGCAGCCCGGAGTTGCTGAACAATGCGAGCATGCGACCATTTCCCGGCAACACGTCTGCCGTGAAGCCGGCCAGGCCGCGCACCTGCCCTATCTTCGACAGGCGCCGAAACAGGTGGCTGCCCACGCCCTTTCCCTGCCACGCATCGCAGACCACGAGCGAAACTTCGGCGAGCCGCGTCGCGGGGTCGACGTCGTAGCGCGCCATAGCGACCATCAGCTCCTCGCCTCCCTCACCTTCGACGGTGGCCACGAGCGCGACGCTGCGGTCGCTCTCCACGTCCACGAGCTCCAGCATTTCTTGGTGGGCGTGAGCGTGGTGTGCGTTGAAGAAGCGTTGATAGGCGCTGTTGTCCGAGAGGTGGTAGAGCAGTGCCTGCAGCGCGGTCTCGTCCGCCATTTGCAGCGGCCGAGTCGCGAGCACGGTGCCCGAGCGAAGCTTTTCGAGGATCGTCTCTTCCCCGAGCGGCAGGACGCGCGGCACTCGCTGATCGGCAAACACGTATTTGCGAGCTTTCGCTCCGTCCAACAACTCCGAACGGAAGTCGGGATGCGCGATCTGAATCAGCGCCATGCTCCTTTCGCGAATGCTCTTCCCGGCTAAATCAGCGATTCCATACTCGGTCACCACCCAATGCACGTCGCCGCGGCTCGTCACCACTCCGGCGCCGGCTTCCAACCCAGGTTGGATGCGGCTCAGGCGCCCACCATCCGCGGTCGAGGGCAGCGCAATGATGGGCTTGCCACCGCGACTGCGTGCGGCGCCACGAATGAAATCGACCTGCCCGCCGATGCCCGAATAGAACTGTCCGTTGCGGGTGTCGGCGGCCACCTGACCCGTCAAGTCGACCGAAAACGCGGAGTTGATGGCGATCATGCAATCGTTCCGCGCTATCACGAACGGATCGTTGGTGAAGTCGCTGGGCCGCAGCTCGACGGCCGGGTTGTCGTCGACCCAATCGTAAAGCCGCCGACTACCCATCACGAAGGACGTGACGAGCTTGCCTTTCAGCAGCGTCTTTTGCCTGCCCGTGATCACGCCGCTTTCAACCAGGTCCATGACACTGTCGGACAGCATCTCGGTGTGGATGCCGAGTTCGTGGTGAGACACGAGCGCCGCCATCACAGCGTGCGGTATCTTGCCTATGCCGGTTTGGAGCGTGGCACCGTCCGGCACCAACCTCGCGACGTGTTTGCCGATCGCGAGCGAGACCTCGTCCAAAGGCTCGGGCAAGAGCTCCAAAATGGGCGTCTGGACGCTGACCAGGCCGTCGATGTCGTCTACGCGCACGAATGAGTCGCCGTGGGTGCGGGGCATGGCGGGGTTGACCTCGGCCAGCACCAAATCGGCCGCGTCTACCGCCGCTCGCACGATGTCGACCGACACTCCCAGACTGACGTAGCCACGCGTGTCGGGCGGCGACACTTGGATCAGAACCACGTCGACACGCGTGCGACGCGAACGAATCAACGCTGGTATTTCCGAGAGAAAAACCGGCACGAAGTCCGCGCGCCCTTCTTGCACTGCCGAACGTACGTTCGCCCCGATGAAGAACGCAGAGTGCCGGAAGCGCGCTGCCAGCTCGGGTCGCGTGTAGGGCGCAGAACCCAGCGTCAGCAGGTGGACTATTTCGTTGTCTGCGAGGTGACCGCCATGCTCGACGAGCGCGTTGACCAAGCTTTCTGGCTCGGCTGCACCCGACCCGACCAAAATCCGACGACCGCGAGCGACCTTCTTGATCGCTTGCTCGGCGCTCAACAGTTTGGCCCGATAGCGGCTACTCCAGTCCGAGTCGATCACGGCGGAGAGCCTCAGCGCCCCACGAGCGGCAAACTGCCGTCCTCACTCATGCGCTCGCGTTGGTGATAGGTGTGGCGGCGACCGTGACGCTGACGGTGTTGCTGACACCACAGCTCTTGCCCCTGCGAGGCCTTTCGCGCTTCGAGGCAAACGGGGCACACCGGTTCAATTTTTGGTAGCTCTGCTGCTACTGACTCGGGCGGCACTACCAAAACCGGACAGGGCGCTTGGCGCAGCACACCCTCCGCGACGGAGCCGAGCAGCCAGCGGGCGATACCGTGGCGACCGTGCGTGCCGAGCACGATCAAGTTTGCTTCAACTTCGGTCGCTAGCTGGATGATGCCAAACAGCGGCACGTCGACCCGAAAGTGTGAATAGACCCGCATTCCGG
>JAYUYU010000805.1:0-3661 GCA_043752365.1 Myxococcales bacterium
GTGCCACTGCCGTGCGCAGCCGCGGCGCTCGCGGGGTTCGACGCCGCCGGCGTCCGGTAGTACACCCTCGGCCGATGTCAGGGACCCACCGAGCGCGAAAGGCGAGTTCGTAGCTGGTGGCGCGCCCGCTGGTTACCCTGCACTTCGCGCAGTCGCTCGACGGCCGCATTGGACTCGGGCCCACGTCCGAGCGCGCCATTCTGAGCACGGAAGAAGGCGTGCTGTGCGCCCACCAGGCGCGCAGTGAGCATGACGCCGTGTTGGTCGGCATCGAAACGGTGCTGCACGACGATCCCAGGCTGACGGTGCGCGGTGCGGGTCGCGTGCAGCCGTTGCGCGTCGTGCTCGATTCCGAGCTGCGGTTACCGCTGGCCGCTCGCGTGCTCGCGCCTGAGAACGGCGCTGGCGAGGTTTTGATCTTCGGCTGTGCCGCGCGCGCGTCCACGGCGAGGCGTCGCGAACTCGAGGCAGGGGGCGCGGCGGTGCGGCTCACCTCTGCCGATGGCCACGGCCGGGTGGCGCTGTTGGAGGCGCTCGACGAACTCGAGGCTCGCGGCGTCAAGCGCTTGCTAGTCGAAGGTGGCGCCCAGGTGCTCACGTCGTTTCTGCAAGCGGGCGTGGCCAAGCGGGCAGAAATCGAGATTGCCCCGCTGTGGTTGGGCGCACCCGCTACCCCGGGCCTGTGTGAGCTGGGCGTGGGCCACTTGGGCCAGGCGCTGCGGCTCGAGCGCGTCGAGGTGACGCGCTTGGGACAAAATCTATTGGTGCGTGGCGACATCGTTTACCCGACGCGGAGCTGATCAATGAACAATCGCGAGCTTTGGTTTACCGGCCCACACCAAGTCGAGGTGCTGACGCAGAGCGACCCGCCCGAGCTCGTCCCTGGGCAAATTCGCGCGCGGGCGCTGGCTTCCGGTATCAGCCAAGGCACCGAGCTCTTATTGTACCAGGGTGAGGGCCCGACGCCGTTCGACCCTTCGCTCGACACGCCGGGCGCACCCACCTATCCGCGGCGCTACGGCTACGCCTGGGTCGGCGAGGTGGTCGAGTCGACCAGCGCCGCACACGCCGTAGGGGCGCGCGTATTCGCGCTCGCGCCGCACGGCGACGAGCATTGCCTGAACGCGGAGCAGGCGCGCTTGCTGCCCGACGACGTGCCGGCGCCTTGCGCGGTGTTGGCCGCGAACCTGGAAACGGCCATCAACGTGGTGTGGGACGCGGGCGTTGCGTTCGGCGACGACGTCGTCGTAGTTGGCGGCGGGGTTGTCGGCCTGCTGATCGGCCACGTTGCGAAGAAGAGCGGCGCGCGCCGCGTGAGCTTGCTAGAGCCTTCCGAGCGCCGCCAAAGAGCCGGCTTGGCGCTCGGCTTCGACGACGCCTGCGGCCCCGAGCAGGCGGGCGCACTCTCGGCGGACGTGGTGATCGAGGCTAGCGGCAACCCTGCAACCTTGGATCTAGCCATCCGTCTTGCGCGGGACGAGAGCCTGGTCGTCGTGGCTTCGTTCTATGGTCAGCGCGTCGCACCGGTGGCGCTTGGCGCCGATTTTCACCGCCGCCGTTTGAGCTTGCGGGCCAGTCAGGTGTCGCGCTTACCGCCGTCGCGCGGCCCGGGCTGGTCGTTGACCCGGAGATTCGAGCTGGTGGCCGATTTGCTGAAAAATCCCGACCTAGACGGGCTGATCGACGCGGCGGTACCCCTGTCCGAAGCCCCCGCTACCTACGCGCGTTTGGCGCGCGACCCTGGTGCTGCCCTGCAGACGGTGTTCAGCTACGGCCGCTAGCTGCTAAGAGCCTGGGCATGTTCAGCCTTGGCGTCTCCGACCACATCATGGTGGCTCACAGCTTTGCGGATCCGTTCTTCGGCCCCGCCCAACGTCTGCACGGCGCCACCTACGGCGTCGAGCTCAGCGTCCGCACGCCAGCGCTCGGGCCGCACCAGGTGGTGATGGACATCGGCGCCCTACGCGGCATTCTGCGGCAGGTGCTGGCGACCCTGGACTACACGAACCTCGACGAGCACGCCGCGTTCCCGGGCCGCAGCTCGACCACCGAGCGCTTGGCGGAGTTTTTGGCCAAGAGCATTGCCGAGGAGATTTTGAAAGTTCCGGCTGACGCAGCTCCGCCGGCGCCGGCCACCCTCTCGATCTTGCTGCGGGAATCGCCCGTGGCTTGGGCCAGCTTCGAGCTCCCGCTCGGTAGCGCCGGAGGAGCCGGAGTATGACGCTCGTGCCTCGACGCATTGCTTGGGTCGTCTACGGCGCGCTAGAGCAGGTCAGCGGTGGCTACATTTACGACCGGCTGGTGGTGGAGCGACTGCGCGAGCTAGGCGATAGCGTGACGGTGATTTCGTTGACCCCGGGTAGCCCTGAAGTGCCGGTCTTGAGCCGCGCTGATTTCGACGTGGTGGTCGGCGATGAGCTGTGTTTTCGCGAGCTCTTGCCGATTTTTCAAAGCCCCGACTGTCCGCGCCGCGTGCTTTTGGTTCATCACCTCACGGCTTGGGAGCTTGCGCCGGGCGCCGAGCGCGACGCCCTGCTCGGCCTCGAAAGAGCCGTCATCGATGCCGCTGACGTGTGTATTGCTACCAGTTACGTCACGGCCGACCGGCTGCGCGACGAGGGCTTGGCGCGGCGAGCCGTGGTGGCGGAGCCTGGGGCCGATCGCTTGCCGCGTTCGCAAACGGGTGGGCAAGAACCGAGCGGTTCGCTGTTGCGGCTGCTGTTCGTCGGCAACTTGTTGCGAAGGAAACGCGTGCTCGAGCTCGTGCAAGCCTTCACGCGCTTGCCGATCGCGCATGTCGAGCTGGTACTGGTCGGGGCAGAACTCGAGCCAGACTACGCCGCCGAGCTCCGCCATGCCGTGGCGGCCGCCGGGGTGGTGTCCCGCGTGCGCTTCTTGGGCTCGCTGCCCGCGGCGCGCGTCACGGACGAACTGGCGATCGCGGACGTGCTGGTGTTGCCGTCCGCCTTGGAAGGCTACGGCATGGTGCTGAGCGAAGCGCTTTGGGCTTCGGTGCCGGTGATTGCCGCGCGCGTGGGGGCCGCCGAGAAGCTGGTCGGCGAAACCGGTGCGGGCCTGCTGTTCGAGGCCAGCGATAGCGCGGGGCTCGGGGCAACGCTGACCGCGTTCGTCAGCGACTCCGACCTACGGCTGCGCTTGCGTCGCGCTGCCTGGTATGCCGCAGAAGTCCTGCCGCGCTGGCAAAATACAGCGCTTTCTCTGCGCGCCGCTTTCGAACCGACGTGAGCGGGCGGGCTCAGATGATGCGATCGCTGCCGCCGTCGATGGGTAGCTGCGCGCCGGTGGTCTTCGAAAAGAGCGGGCCCGCCATGGCGGCCACCAGCAGCGCGACGTCCTGCGACTTCACTTCGACCTTCAACAGATTGTTGCGCTTGTATTCGTCGACGCTCATGCCGTAGTGCGCGGCGCGGCTTTCGAGGATTTCCGGTGATGTGCTCGGAGAACTCGGGGTAGCGGACGCCTGCCATTACCCCTTTGCGCAGAATGACGTGGTCGCCCAAGAACTCCATCACCATGGCCGCGGCGCGCTCGTCGAAGGCCAGCACGCGCGGTAGGTATTCGGGCGCGACGGCTGCGTGCGCCTGTAGCGCCGTGTACTCGAAGAAGTTGCGCCGCAGGCTGAGCGGCCAACTTTCGCCCA
>JAYUYU010000806.1:0-9163 GCA_043752365.1 Myxococcales bacterium
CTGGCCGACATCACCGGCTTGGCCGAGCCCACCAGCCCCATCGGCTCGGGCCTGGCGGGCGTGGGCGGTGCGCTGTTCGAGCTACTGGCGAAGCTGCGTGGCGGCGAGCCCATCATCACGTCTCGCATCGCGCGCGACTACGTTGGGCACAACGTGTGGGTCACGAGCGACAAGGCCGAAGCGCAGCTGGGCTACACGCACCGCAGCGCACGTGAGGCGCTGGCGCGCTCGGTGCGTTGGTTCTTGGACAACGGCTACGTCTCCGAGCAGGCCGCCAGCCGTGTTCGTTTGGAGCTGCGTCCGGTTTGACGCCGCGCCCCCCCGACGCTCTGTCGGGAGCCCTCGCGGCCGGATTGCTTGGCTCGGTAGTGGCGGCACTGCCGGCGCTGGTGCGCGTGTGGCCGGGCGGTAACGGCCTGATGGCGGGGGCGGCGCTGTGGGGTGCTGTGTCGCTGATAGTAGTGCCGGTGGGGCTTTGGCTACGCCGCGCGGCCGAGGCGGGGCTGCCGGGCGCCGATCGGGCGTTGCTGGCTGGGGCAGCAATGTCCGCGCTACCCCTTGCGCTTTTCGGTGGCGTGCTCAAATCGACAACTCACCATCGTCCGCTCGGCGGCGCCACTTTCGCGGTGGCGGCGCTGGGTGTCTTGGCGCTCTGCGTCGGGCTGTCTTTCCGGTTTTTGGGGGGATTGAGCCGCGGTGCGGTCAAATCCCTGTGGCAAAACTTTTTCACGCTTGGTTGTGGATTGTCGCTCGCCTGCGCGTTGTCGCTGGGGGCGGCCCGGGCAACCCGTCCGAGCCTGGTGGATTTTATCGCGCTGGCCGCGGCGGCAAGCGCCGCCGGCCTCGTGAAAATGCCGAGTTGGCTGCAGCGCTCGAAGACGCCGGTGGTGCTGCTCGGGTGGGTGGCCCTGCTCATTTGCGCGGCAGTCACCCTCAGAAACCCACAGCTCGTGAGGTCACTGACTACCCAGGCGCCCGTCTCGTTTGCCGCGCTGTCTTGGCTTGGCGGCGGCTCCTGACGGCACCATATTGGATCAGGATGCGCCTCTCGGGTCCGCTCCTGGTTTGGCTCGCGGCGCTGTGGCCGCTTGCGGCAATGTCCGCACCCGCCGTTGACGACGCAGGTGTTCGCACCGGCACGAGCGAGACGGAGCTGCGCGACTCCGCGCAGGAGATGGTCGAGAGCCGACGTGAGGCACCAACGGATGCACCACGCAGTCACGGCGGAACGTTGCGCCTGCCTGGCGTGCCAGTAGGCTTCAACACGTACGACGGCGGTTGGATCAAGTTCGTCTACCACCCGTCAATCCGCGAGCGCGTCCAACCATTAATCGCCGACGCAGCCGCGGCGCGTACGACCCTCACGGAGTGGGTTGGGCAGCCCGTGTTGTCCGAAGTACGGGTAATGGTAGCGCGCACGGCGGGAGAAATGGCGACGCTCGCCCCACCCAACGCGCCATATCCGGACTACGCCGCCGGCGTGGCCTATCCGGAAATCGGGTTGGTGCTACTCACGCTCAAGCCGATTCACCCCAACTCGCATCACGATTTGGGCGAGGTGTTCCGCCACGAGCTGGCCCACGTCGCGCTCGAAGACGCGGTGAGCGGGCGGCCGGTTCCGCGCTGGTTCAACGAAGGCTTCGCGGTCATGGCCTCGGGCGAAACCTCGTTCGTGCGCATGCAAACGTTGTGGACGGCGACGCTGTCGGACAGCTTGCTGTCGCTCGATCAACTGGAACGCACCTTTCCGGCGGATGAAAACCAAGCCGGCATTGCGTACGCCGAAGCCGCCGACTTCGTGCGTTTTTTGGTGCGCCGAGAAGAGCAACATCGCTTCCGCGGCCTCGTCTCGCGCCTGCGCGACGGCGAAACGATGGACAGCGCCCTCTTGAACTCGTACGGCGAAGAGACCTCGACGCTGGAGAGCGAGTGGCGCGAAGACGTCGCCAAGCGCTACACCTTTTGGCCCGTTCTGTTTTCGGGCAGCGTGATCTGGGCTGGCACGCTGGGTTTGTTTGGGCTGGGCTGGCGCAAACGTCGCCGCAAGGCTGCCCTGACGCTCGCCCTCTGGGAACGCGAAGAAGCCGCCGACGACGAGGCGCGCAAGCACCTGAGCCTGCGCGCCGACCCAGCGCCACCACCGCCCCGCGTCCACATCGTGCTCGCGCGCTCCCAAAACGACGACGCGCCTCCCTTAATGCCCCCCGCCGCCATGCACCGCCTGCCCGAAATCGAAGTGCCCAAAGTCGAGCACGACGGCACCTGGCACACGCTGCATTGACGTGCTGCGGCTCACTCGAAGTCAGTTCGAGGACCCAGATTTCACAGGGAGATCGGGAGATCGGAGTCGTGCGAGCCCAGAGTTGGGGCGCCCATCCGTATCGAATTTTGCGCCTCGCTTAGGCGAGGGCGTAACGGCTCGTCAAACGTGACGCGAGCAACGTAACAAGCGCTGCGCCCAACTGCACGCTCGCACGGCTCCCGATCTCCCGATCTCCCTGTGAAGATCAGGGTCTCGCCGCTGCGCGTGGGCGCAGGCACGGACCCGAAGGCCCACCGTTAGCCGACGTGGTGCTGCTCGATGCGGCGCGACTCGTCGACGAGCCGCTCGAAAATGCGGCGGATGGTGTCGGCGTCGAGCGGAGGCTCGGCGGCTTTGCACAGGCGGTCAAGCAGGGCGCGTTCGCGGGCGGGGTCGTAGACCGGAATACCGCGCTCGCGCTTGTATTCGCCGACGGCCATCACGAGCCGAACGCGCTCGTGAAGTAGCTTCAGAATGTGCTGGTCGACAGCGTCGATACCGCGGCGGAGCTCCTCGAGGTCGAGCGTGGGCGTCACGGCCCCCATCCTACACATAAATCGGTATTTGACATCACTTCACCACCGTCTTGCACCCCGCCAAAATTTGTACCTCGAGCACGTCACCGGTGCTGAGCCGTTCGCAAGCACCGCCACGAATGGCTACTTGCCCGTCCTCCGTCCACTCCCAGCCTGCTTGCGGGTCGTATTCGACGACTTCGCCGTCGAAATACACATTGACGAAGTCGCGATCCGGAGGGTCGTAGTCCAGCGGAATCTCACAGCTGATGGCGACCGAGGCCGCGATCGCGGTCAGCGCCTGCTGCAGGGCGTCGGTATCCGCCACCGAGTAGTATTTAGGCTCGCCCTGACGCGCCGTGCCGCCCACCTCGGCCATCGCGTCGAGCAGTTGTTCGTAGGGCTCGCTGCCCGGCATTCCGACCACGAACGTGCTGATGCCAGCGTCAGCCAGCGCCTGCACGGCCTGCAGCGTTGATTGCTCGTCCACACACGACAAGTTGGCGAAGGGGTTGCGATTACTCGGCTCGCAGCAATTCACGCCCGTCGAGCAATCCAAGCCGCCAGCGGTCAGGCCTTCGATGTTTGGAATGCACTGACTGGCCTTGCACGAAAGCTCTTCGTTGCAGTTCGGCGCGCCGTCGGTGATCAAGATCACGTACGTTTCGCCGGAAAGAGTCGACAGTGTCTCCAGCGATTTGGTAAGCGTTGCCGCCGCGGGGGTGCCGCCATCCACGTCCGCGATCGAAAGGCGTCCCAGCAGGTCTTTCAGCCGAGGTCCGGTTTTGCCGTCGCGCGCGTAACTCGGCGGGTCACCCCGTTCGACGGGCATCAGCTCGTCGCCGGCTTCGCAGCCAGTGACGCCCGCCAGCCCCGGAAAAATCGTCGCGCCGTAATTGACGCGGTGGCCAACGGCGGTGAGCACGTGCGAAAGCGCGATGCGGGCGTTCTCGTACTTGCTGAGCCCGCTGCCGGCCAGCTCACCGCCCATACTGGCCGAGTGGTCGATGATGAAGCTGAGGTTCGGGGGGTTCGTTACCACCGGCAGGGTTTGCGAGCCGCACGGCCCGCTCGGCACCTTGGCGGCGTCGCCTAGCATCAGCCCGGCATCCGCCCCGGCACTCCCCGGTGTTGCCGCCCGACGCTCGACCAGAAACGGCGCGCGTTCGCTACCGCAAGCAAGGGGCAACGCTTGCGCCGCTAGCCCGAGCACGACCGCACGCCAAAGACGCATCCGCAAAAGATAGCGGAAAGAAGCCAGGGGGGCTTCCGCGTTATGGTTCGGCCGTGCCTCAGCCTAGTCGCCGCCCGCCGCCCGTCCCGCCCCGGGCTGCGCGGGGGCGCCTGCTGAGCGCGTTCGACGCGCTCTTGGTGCTGGTGGGTGCAGTGGCACTGTTCGCTTGGTTGCTCGGGATTTCGGCCGATTCGCGCGCGCGCTTGCGGCCGGCGGCACAAGCGCCGGTCGCGCCGGCCGCACAAGTGGCCGAAACCGAGCGCGACGGCGTGCTGCAGGTTCAGGTAGTTTCCGGTCAGGGTCAGCCGCTGGGGCCGGCCCAGGTGCGGCTGTTTTGGGAACGCGGCCACCACTACTTCGACGCCGGGCATGGCGTCACGGACGACACGGGTCGGGTGACGCTCGACCGCGTACCGCGTGGCGCGATTTGGGTGCTGGCCGATGCCGAGGGCCACGCGCGCGCGTCGACGCAGCTGCTGATCGAGGGCGGCGTACGCGACGTAAAGCTGGTGCTGGGCGTCGCGACCACCCTGGCCGTCAAGGTAACCGACGAAGCGCACGCGCCGTTGGTCGACGCGACGGTGCTGGTCACGACAGCCGATCCGTTGCCGTTCGGTGCCTTGAGCGACGCGCAAGGCCACGCCAAGTTACTGCGGCTCGGCGCCCCACCCTTCACGGTCAAGGTGTCGGCGCCCGGCTACGAATCAGTGACGCGCAGCGGCGTCTTGGGCTCGCTCGAGGTCGCGCTGCGTCGGCTAGGCTCCATCACGGTGCACGTCAAGCTGCCGGACGGTAAGCCCGCCGCGCGGGCCGTGGTGGAGCTGGGCGGCGCAACACTGTGGCCCGCCCGCAGCACTACCGCAGACGCCAACGGCAACTGCAAAATCGGCGGACTTTTGGCCGGCAGCTACGACTTACGAGCCAGCAATCAGCAGCTGGTTTCCCGGGTCATGATGGGCGTGCTGCTCGAGCGCGGCCAAGACCAAGAGGTAACACTCACGCTCGAGCCAGGTCGCTTCGTGACGGCGTTGGTCACGGATGGCTCCGGACCCAATCCACATTTGGTTTCCAATGCCGACGTCGTATTGGCCGAGGAAGGGCTGAGCACGTTTCCGCTCCGCGGTCGCAGCGGCAACGACGGCAAGGTCACCCTTGGCCCCATCTCCAATGGCCCGGCCACCTTGTCGGGCCGCGCGCCCGAGTTCATCGGCAGCGCCGTGGTGGCCGTACCAGACGTGCTGACCGAGGCGCTGCGGTTGCCGCTGCTGCGCGGCGGAACGCTGCTCGGCGAAGTAGTGGACGCTCGGGGTTTTCCCATCGACGGCGCGTCCATCGAAATTGTCGGCACCGACGGCTCGGGCCTGCCAATTTCGGAGACGCCCCAGCTGATGCGCTTTCGGCGCTCCCACTTCAGTTGGGCCCTGGCGGGGCCGCCGCCCATGATTGCCGCGGGCGAGCTAGGCGTGATGCCCGGCGCCATTCCGCCGATTCCTGGCAGCAACGCCGCATTGGCGGCAGCCGCGCTCGACTCGGCGGCGCAACCGCTGGACGCCGACGAAGAGCTAACGCCGTGGATCACCTCGGCGGGCGGCAGGTTTCGCGCGACCCCGGTCACGCCCGGTTTGGTGCGCGCGCTCGTGCGGCACCCTGACTTCGTCGAAGCCGTCAGCGACGCGGTGACGCTAACGCCCGGCGGCGAAGCCAGCGTGAAAGTGACTCTTCTTCACGGCGGCTCGCTGGAGGGCCGTGTCAAAGACGAGCGCGACCAGCCGGTCGAGGGCGCGGAGGTCGAGGTCGTGGCCGAGCACGGCACTTTCCAACGCGCAACCATCACCGCCAGCGACGGCTCGTTCGCGTTCAGCGCCTTGCCGCGCGAGGTCGTGGTCAACGTCCGACGCGCCGAAAACCCGAACCGCATCGCCAAGCGCGTTCCGCTGAGCGTCGAAGAGGGCAAAAAGGCCACGCTCGAGCTGACCCTGCCCGCACTGCGCGAGTCGGTCCAGGTCACGGTGCTCGACGACGAGGGGCGCCCGCTCGAGCTGGCGGAGGTGAACGTGCTGTCGCTGGATCCGACCTCGCCGCTGCGCACCACCGGCTTCAGTGACGCGCGCGGGCAGGTCGAGCTTGCCGACGCGCGCGGGCTGCAACTGCGCATTTCGGTCCAGGCGCCGGGCTTTGCGCGGCAGGTGCTGGTGGTAGCCGCCAGCGACACCAAAGCCGCTCTGGAGCTGAAATTGGCGCGCGGAGCGCAGGTACAGGGTCGCGTGACCGCGCTGCGTGGCCGGCGCGGCGTGCAAGGGGCGCTGGTGACGCTCAGCTTCCAAGGCCTGCGCAAAACCTCGACCACCAACGCTGATGGCGAGTACCGCATCAGCGACGTGGCTTTGGGCCCCATAAAACTTCACGTCACTCACCCGGACCTCGCGGAAGGCGAGCTGTCGGCGGTCGTCAGCAACCCAGGCCGCGGCGACCGCGCCTTCGAGCTTGCAGCCATCGACTTGGAAGAGCCCGGTGCCGTAGAAGGCGAGGTACGCGACGAGCGCGGTGAGCCAGTGGCGGGCGCGCGGGTCGCGGTGGGGCGCGCACCCAGCTACTTGCCGGCCGGTGCACTTCCGCGCGGCGTCGCCGTGACAGACACCAACGGCGCTTTTAGCCTGCAAGGCTTACCGAGCGGCGCGATCACCATCGACGCTTTCTCACCCGATCGCGGCCGAGGTTCCGCGCGCGTCGAAGTCCGCAGCCTTCGCACGCAATCCGACGTGCGCATCAGCTTGCGCCGGAGCGGTAGCGAGCAAGATCCGTTCGCGCCGGGCGGCGTCGCCGTTACGCTAGGCGAACGCGGCAGCGGTGCGACGCTGGAGGTGGTGGTGGTCGCGGTGGCCGAAAACAGCGAAGCGGAGCGCGCCGGCCTGCAACCGGGCGACATCATTTCAGCGGTCAACGACGCCGCTCCCTCCAGCATGCACGATGCTCGCTCGCGCCTAGGCGGTGCCCTGCAAAGCGATGTGGTCGTCACGGTAGCTCGCGCTGGAGCAGTTCAAAAACTTTCCGTCATGCGCGAGGCCGTCCGAAAGTAGCAACCCACTCAGAACACTGGGCGCTACCCAGCCTGTATGATTGACGCAGGCTCGTTACTTCGCGAGCGCGACGAAGGCCACGTTTACGGGCGCGTCCTTGGATATTTTACCCTTGAGGTTGCCCGCGACCGCGTCGGTGACGGATCGCACGAACTTGCCGGCAGCGTCGCGCGGGTGAATCTCGAACTCGTCGAGCCCCACCACGAACGGCTCGAGCGTCTTCACTTCGACGGCGGTGAGCTTGTCGCCGCTGTACTTGAAGTTGAGCTCCACCTTGGCGCTCTTGGGCGCTTTGCGGCCGTGTAGGCGAAAGTCGCCGCTTACGCTTGCGGTCACTTTGCGCTCGGGTCCGCTGAGCTTGGTCACGTCAGTCGCGCTCAGGTCGTCCAGCTTCGAAATCCTGATCTCGGCCCAGCGGTTCTGCTCGGCTTGCTCGGCCGTGACTTCGCCTTCCTTGACGTCCAGCTGCATCCAGGCACGCGCGTGCTCGTTCTGCGAACCGCTCATCTTGCGCTCGCCGTACTCGCTTTTGTCGTCACCGCGCTTCTGTTGATACAGCGTCAAGAGCTTCAAGTCGGCTCTGACTAGCGCCGTCGACTTCGTCAGGTCGCTCGGATCGATGTGCAGCTCGCCCTGAATCGACTTCGGCGCCTCGCCCTCGATCTTCTCGAGCGGCGAATCCATCAAGAACTTGAAGCTGCTTCGGCTGGCATCGACTTGAAACGCCGTCGCGCTGGCCGCCTTCGGCATCGGCGCTTCGAGCGCCGATGCGCTGGGCGCTAGCTTCTGCTCGGCCGCCTTTTCTTTGCTGCACGCGAGCGTCGCGCACGAGAGGGCCGCACCAACCAACATCATCCGAATCCGTCGCATCGCGTTCTCCCTCGATAGCCGCCGAGCGGCGTTGCGCACTTGCGGCTGTACGGGACTGCCGGCGATTGGTTTCAACGCTGACGCAAGATAGCTTTGCCCCGACGAGTTCGGCCGCAGCAGGCGTCAGATGTCGTCGAAGTTATCTTTGGGCTCGGACCTGTCGCCACCCGGAGAAAGCAGGAACAAGAACGGAATAACCCCCATCGCCAAGAGGAGCGTTCCGACAATCTTAACCAGCGTGACGAGCCCGGGTTCGACCATGGGGTCGCCACAGTAGTCGCGCTCGCCGCCGAGGCAAGCGCCGCAAACTGGCCCAGAGGCCGATATCGAGCTATATGATGTAGGCAATCCGCCTATATCGGGCATCCAAGGCCCCGAGACCCTGGCAAGACTCTTGCTGAAGGACCTGTTCGGCAATGGCATTCAGCGCTCCTCCAAACTCCGGCCCCACCGTTCGACTGCCCCGTGTCCTGCTCGTGGACGACGACCCGATTGTCCTGCGAGCACTGCGGCGCCTGCTGCTAGGTGCCCGTCCCGGATGGGAAATCGACATGGCCGAGAGCGGAGACGCAGCCCTTACTCTGCTTGAATGCAAGAGCTATGACGTGGTCGTTACCGACCTTCACATGCCGGTGCTGGATGGCGCCGCTCTGTTGGGGCGGCTCAAGACGGAACAACCGACTGTGATGAGAGTGATCCACTCGTCTCACGTTGAGTCGCTCACCCCCGAGCAGGTGCAAGACCTTGCTCACGCCGTACTGACCAAGCCCGGGCGCCCTGACGAGCTTGTCGTGGTTTTGGAGTGGGCCCTCGCACAGAGTCGCAAGCAGTTGCGAAACTCGGTCGGGTACTAGGGATCAGGGGTCAGGGGCCAGGGGTCAGCCCGCGGAGGGATCAGGGCGAGAGAGGGGGCGCGTCGCCCGTTTCCGTTGCGCCTCCAAGCTGCTGCCGCCCCGCCCAGCTGCTGCCGCCCCCGCATAGTTGCTGTTACAAAGCGAGCTCGCGCAAAGCGCGAGCCAGCACGCGGTCACCCGACCTTGGCGAGAGCAGATCGCGATCGACACCAGAAGACCGTAGTGAAGAAACTCGGCGAGGCCGAGCGCACGCTGCGGTGTAGGTCACGAAGGTCGCTGGGCACACTGGGCAAGGCACGGAGAAAACCAAG
>JAYUYU010000807.1:0-3658 GCA_043752365.1 Myxococcales bacterium
CAGCGACAGCTCGAGCGGGCACGCGAGGGCACGCGCTTCTTCGCGCAGCTCGTGCATGGCTTTGACCGCCGTGGCGTCGAAATCGGCCCAGCGCTCGAAGCCAAAAGCGCTGCGTGACAACCCCGGTGCGCGCCGCGCTGCCCACAGCCCTGCCTCCAACAGCAGCGTGCCCGAGCCACACATGGGGTCGACCAACGGCGAGTTGCGATCCCAACCTGAATAACGAACCAGCGCGGCCGCCAGCGTTTCTTTGATGGGTGCTATGCCCTGTTGTTTGCGGAAGCCGTGCTCGTGCAGCGAATCGCCCGAATAGTCGAGATAAACCGTGGCGCGGTCTTTGACGAGGTGCACGAACAGCTGCACGTCGGGAGCGCGACGATCCACGTTGGGGCGCGCGCCTAGCCGCTCGCGGAGCTGATCGACGACGGCGTCTTTGGTGCGTTGCGCAATGTACTGGGTGTGCGTCAGGCGGCTGGAACGGCAGGCGGCCCGCACCGCCAAGGTGTGCTCGGCGTCCAGCACGCGCTGCCAATCGATAGCGCGCACGCCGTCGTAGAGCGCGTCCTCGTCCGGGCTCTCGAACTCGGACAGTGGTTCCAGCACGCGCTGCGCGATGCGCGACCACAAGCAAGCGCGGTAGGCGTCGCGCTGTTCGGCACCAAAGTGCACGCCGCCGCGATCCGCCCGAACGCGCGGCAGCCCCAGCTCGTTGAGCTCGTCGCGCAACAACGGTTCGGTTCCCTTGGCGGCTGTAGCGAAGAAACGAGGCTGCAAGCTGCGACTTTTTTCCGACATCGAGCCGCCGGCGTCTAGCCTTGATTCAACGAGCGAGAGAGCTTGCGCGCCACGCGCAGCACCGACTCGTCGGTGGTCAGCTGATCGATTTGGGACAATGCTGCCCAGCGCGCCTCCACGACCTCGTCGTTGATCTTGAAGGCGAGCGTGGGTGCGTGAAAGCAAAAGCGCACATCGAAGTGCTCGTGCTCGGGTTCGTCTTTGCGCGCCGGGATGGTGTGAATGTCCAAGTCGAATACGGCGCCGGCAGCCGACGCGGGCAGCTCGAGCCCGACTTCCTCTGCCACCTCGCGTCGCGCAGCTGCGGCTAAGCTCTCGTCGCTCGGCTCCAGGTGGCCCCCCGGCTGTAGCCACAACCCGAGCTTCCTGTGAAGGATCAGCAGGACCGCGGCGCGGTCGGGCGACAGCACGAAGGCACTGGCAGTCAGGTGACCAGGCAGGAAGTGGCTGCGTGAGGTCGGCGCTGAAAGCCCCAGCAACTCCAGCATCCGTTCCTGGAAGCCTAGCTCCCGAGGGTCGGAAGGCCGGTACGCGGCAATGGCGGCTCGAGCGGACTCCAAGATCACGCGGCTCTTGTTCATCAAAGTAGTGCCTGCGGCAAACGCATTTCTTCTCAGCCCACCCTCACCACCACGCGGCGCCGTTTTTCCGGCCGGAAACGCCAGGGCACGTGGCCGCCACCTGCCAACGGCCGCCAGCCACACTCGCTCGAACCGCGGCTGTTCGTGGGCCATTCAGCGTGGCATGCCGTTCGCTAAACGGCTTGCAGCATGAACACCGCAGGCTCCGCCCCGCAGGTCATTGCCGGCACACCAACCGGCATCGCCACAGCGCAAACGTCAGTCTTGGTCGGGCTGGAAGCGCATCCCATTCGCGTCGAGGTAAGCTGCACGCGGGGCCCCGCCTTCTTTCAGATGGTCGGGCTAGCCGAAGCCGCCGTGCGTGAGTCGCGGGTGCGCGTGCAAGGCGCCTTGGCGCAGCTCGGCGTATTGATCGACGCCTACGCGGTGACGGTCAACTTGGCTCCAGCTGACTTGCGTAAGAGCGGCGCCGCGCTCGACGTCGCGATCGCGCTCGCGCTGCTCGGGGCCATCGACCTGCTCGAGCCGAAAGCGCTAGAAGGCGTGCTGCTCATCGGCGAGCTGTCACTCGACGGCTCCTTGCGACCAGTCACGGGCGTTTTGCCGCGACTCGACGGCGCGGAGCGGCGCGGGATTCGCACGGCCATCGTACCGCGCGGTAACTCGGCGGAAGCCGGCTTGGCGCGCGGTGTGAAGGTGCTGGTGGCCGATTCACTCGAACAAGTCCTGCTGCACTTGCGCGGGCGGCGTCCTTTGCCGGTAGCCCCCGCCACGCAATTCGTGCCCCAAGCGTCGAGCGCTTCGGGCGACCTTTCCGAGGTGCGCGGCCAGGCAAGCGCTCGGCGCGCCCTCGAAATCGCGGCCGCGGGCGGTCACAATTTGTTGTTCGTGGGCCCGCCAGGCAGTGGCAAAACGCTGATGGCGCGCCTGCTGCCCACTATTTTGCCGCCGCTCGAGCTGGACGAGGCGGTCGAGTGTACGGCGATTCATTCGGTCGCCGGCACCCTGCCGCTGGAAACCGGCATCGTGACGCAACGCCCGTTTCGAGCACCGCATCACTCGGTGAGCGAAGCCGGCCTAGTCGGTGGCGGCGACATACCGCGGCCAGGCGAAGTGAGCCTGGCGCACCACGGCGTGCTGTTCCTGGACGAGCTGGCAGAGTTCCGGCGCGGAGCCCTGGAAGCGCTTCGCCAGCCGCTGGAGGACGGCAAAGTCTGCATCGCTCGGGCTCGAGCGCGCGCTTGGTTCCCCGCGCGGCCCTTGCTGGTCGCCGCAGTAAACCCCTGCCCTTGCGGCCACTTCGGCCATCCGCGCTTGCCGTGTCGTTGCTCGGAAGCAACGCGCGACCGCTATCGAGCCAAGCTCTCGGGCCCGCTGCTCGATCGCATCGACATTCACGTCAGCGTGCCCCCGGTCGAAGTAGCAGCCCTAGTGCGCAAAAGCGGCGGCGAGAGCTCGGCAGTCGTACGCGCGCGGGTCATGCGCGCCCGTGAACAGCAAAAAACACGCGCCAAAGCGCTGCAAACACGCAGCTACCTGAACGCGACGCTACCCTCCGCCCTGCTCGAAAAGGTCGCCGTGTTGGACGACGAGAGCAAAAAGCTCATCGAAGCTGCCGTCAACCGGCTGGGCCTCTCGGCCCGCGCCTTCAACAAGGTGCTGCGCGTGGCGCGCACCGTCGCAGATTTAGACGGCGACGAGCAAGTGCGCGCCTCGCACGTCGGCGAGGCGATTCAGGGGCGCATTTTGGATCGCGACGTGAGGCGGTGAGCGCGGTAGGCACGGCCCTCACCTTCGCTCAGGCCGCCCCCCGCACAGATCCGAGCGAGCAGGACTACCGCACTCGGCTCGGGTAGTGGCATCGAAGCATTCATGGGGCCAGGGGTGCGAAATTCTAGGAGGTTGAATCCAGCGCTCAGCCAGTGCCGAAGCGGTCTGAGGCGCGGACTCTGAGCGAGCTTTCACGGGGACTGCGCGTGCGGTTAGGGCGGCCGGCCCTTGGCATCGACGGTTTGCGAAGCGCCAAGGCCGTCACAACTGCAGCAAGCCTGACGTGCTTTCCGGATGTCACTCCGCCCGGTCGCGCAACCCATCAAACAATCCGAGGACGTCCTCTACTTCTGCGCTGTACGGGGGCCAAAAGTCCAGCTGCTCGGATGCCGTTCCCGTGTTCTTCGACGGGGGATGCGTCAAGTGAAGCGAAACGAGGGGCGAGCCAGGAGTCGGCCCAAACTGTTGCGGTATGTCTTCGACAGGCGGACATGCCACACCCCGGCTTGCCG
>JAYUYU010000808.1:0-3655 GCA_043752365.1 Myxococcales bacterium
AGCAGCGGCAGCAAGCGCTTCCACCACTTGCCCCCGCCCCAAAGCAGCAGCGGCCCCAGCTCGACCAGCAAGAAGCCCAGCGCAACGCCGTGCGCCACGAGCAGAAGCCCAAGGCAGCCCGCCAGCGCGAGCCCACTACGAAGGCCCGGCGCCGTGCGGTGTGAGACGGCGTAAAGGAATGCCAGGTAAACCAGCGGCAACGCCGCGCAAAACGCCAAGAAGCCGAAGCAAAAGCTGTAACCCAGGCCAAGCGGAAAGCCGAGCAAGCCAAGCCAGGGGTCGTGGCCGAGCCGTTCACAAAGCTTGCGCAGCGTCAGCGCCTGGAGCGCAATGGACAGCCAAAGAGTCAGTTTCAGGGCGGTCAGCACGGGCACGACGACGCAAAGCGCGCGCGCCACCGGATAGGCCAACAAGTAGGGCGTGCGGAAGTTCAGCTCCAAATCCGCGGCGTTGGGGTCGTGCGCGTCGATGCGCAGCCAGTTTGCCAACTGCACGGCGTGCTGCGGCAGATCGACCAACGGCAGATCGGGCGCGATGAGGAAGGTCGCGAGTAGCGCCAGGGCCACGCTGCCCTCGGCGATGCGTAGCTGGGTGCTCGCTGGCTGTGACACCCCCGCAACTTGCGTCCATTTACGTGACAATTGTGTGCCAATTGTGAAGCGACGAGGTTGATATTCGGTATCGGCTACGCACGGACGTCGATAACGCCTTGCGAGTTGGGGTGTGGGGCGGTACTTCGTGCGGACTTTCGTTTCGCGACTGGACGCATGAACGCCTATCAACCCGAGCTGACGTTCGCCGATTTTCAGCGCTATTTCCCGTATACGCCCGCCGCGCTGTGTGTGAAGGAGTGCGCGCGGCTGAGCGCGCTGCGCCGGCATGCTTGCCCCGCGCCTATTCTCGACGTTGGCTGTGGAGACGGCCTGTTTGCCAGCGTAGCCTTCGAAAATGCGGAGGTTTGGGGCATCGATATCGACGCCAAGGAGGGACGCTGGGCCGCTGCCAGCCGCGCGTACTCGCAGGTGGTGTTGGCCGACGTGACCAGCGCCAAGCTGCCTGAAGCGTTTTTCGAGACCTGTATCGCCAATTGCTCGCTGGAGCACGTGCCGCGCATCGACCTGGCCCTGCAGAACATTTTTCGCTCGCTTAAGCCGGGCGGCCGCGTCCTCATGTTCGTCCCGAACAAGCAGTGGGCTCAGCACCTGCTGAGCTACCGCTTTTTGGTGGCTATCGGCGCGACTGGGCTGGCGGACACGCTGCAAACGGGGATCGACAGATTCTTTCGTCACGAGCACCTGTATGACGAGTCGGGGTGGCGCAAAGTGCTGCTCGAAGCCGGCTTCATCGTCGACGCTGTGGACCCGGTGCTGTCGAGCGCGACGACGGTGGCATTCGAGGCGCTGCTCCTGCCCTCGCTGGCCGGCAAGCTCAACAAAACCCTGACGACGCGTTGGACGAACTTCCCTGCGGCGCGGCGCGCACTGAGCTTGCCCATGTACGCGCTAGCCAAGTCGCTTATTGACAATAACGACCCCACGCCCACCGCGGAATTTCTGGCGATTGGGCGCCGCCCCGAGAGCTGAGCCTATGCCGGCCGAGGTCGACTATTTCTCGAATCACGCCCTCAAGCTGCGTTACCCGTGGCGGCTCTATCACGGGCCGATCGTCGCTGCGCTCAAACGCGTCGTGTCGCTGAGTCCTGGGCCCGACGTATTGAATCTCGGTTCTGGGCCCTTCTTCGAGCTCGAGCTACTGGACGCGGCCGCAAGGCGATTCACCGTTTGCGACATCGACGCTCGCGCCATCGAGCTCGCTCGCTCACACTACGGCGCGCGCCTAGCAGGCGCGGACGTTATCGAGCCCGAGCGCCCGCTGCCCTACGCGGACCATAGCTTCGACACCGTGGTGTCGATGGATGTCATCGAGCACGTGCCCGAGCCGCTGCCTTGGGTCCTCGAAGCGCTGCGGGTGTTGAAGCCGAATGGGCTGCTCTTCTTGACTACGCCCAACTACGGCTCGCGCTCGTTGCAAGTTCTGGAAAATACAGCCCTGGAAGCGGTCGCGCGCTGGCAAGGCTTCAGCCGCCGGCACCTTCACCCCACCAAAATGGACGAGGCAAGGCTCGGCTCGGTCCTGCGCGAGGCTGGCGTCCGCAACCCAAGCATCGAGCGCATTGCCTTTTCATGGGTGCTCGCAGCCTACGGCCGGAAGTCCTGATGGCACAGCCTTCCCATCCGCTCGCCCAGCCGAGCCCCGCTTCCGAGCCCCGTCCGCTGCGCGCTCCGCTGCGCACTCCGCTGCGCACCATGCCGCTGCCGGCGTTGGGAGCCGACAGCCTGATCGTGGTGCCTACCTACAACGAGCGCTCGAACCTGGAAGCATTGCTACGAGCCGTGCTGGAAGCGGCGCCGCTCGCTCACGTGTTGATTGTCGACGATGCGTCGCCGGATGGCACCGGTGAGCTTGCCGAGGCGCTGGCGGGCCAAGACTCGCGGGTGCACGTGCTGCACCGCGCGGGCAAGCAAGGGCTAGGCACCGCCTACGTTGCCGGCTTTCGTTGGGGCCTGGCACGAAGCTTTCAGCGCTTCTTGGAGATGGACGCGGATTTTTCACACGACCCGGCGCAGTTGTCGCGGCTGTTCGCGGGGCTCGATGCGGGCGCCGAGCTGGTCGTCGGCTCCCGCAACGTTCCGGGCGGCTTGATTGCCGGCTGGGGCCTCGGGCGTTTGTTGCTTTCCAAGGGTGGCTCAGCCTACTCGCGCGCGGTGCTTGGCGTGCCGGTGCGTGACCTGACGACAGGCTACAAGGCCTTCACGCGCCGCGCCCTCGAAAGCCTCCAGCTCGATGCCGTGCGCTCGAACGGCTACGCGTTCCAAATCGAAATGACTTTTCGCGCCCTGGCCGCAGGACTCCGCGTCGTCGAAGTGCCAATTTCCTTCGTCGATAGACGTGTCGGGCAATCGAAGATGGACCGCGGCATCTTCCTCGAGGCCATCGTCGTAGTATGGCGACTTCGCTTTGACGCGCTCTGCGGCAGGCTCTGAAATTGCGCCAGTTACAGCGGCTCTTCGAAGCCTGCTGCGCAAATGCCATTGGCGGGCAGGTATTGGACGTAGACGCCGCTGAAGACGTCTTGGGTGCACTTCTTTTTCCACGCAGCCGGGTCGCAGTGGTTGGTGGACCAAGTGCCTTGCTGAGCGGTACAGATCTGCGCGAGCGTATCGGCGCCGAAGGTCTCGTCCCATTCGTCCGTGCAGTGCACGGCGTCCAGGCAGCTGCCGACGAACGGTAGGCCAGCGGTCGAAGCGGGGCCTCCTCCATTTGCGCTGCCGGCAAAGGCTTGGCCACCGCCCGCGCCGCCCAGCGTCGCCTTTCCGCCTAAGCCCGCGTGACCGCCGCCACCGCTGGTGGAGTTGCCCCCCGCGGTCGCCCCACCCCCCGCGTGCTTGCCACCCGAGCCACTGCCAGCTGTCGAGCTGCCGGCCGCGGAGCTCGTGCCGGCCGCGGACGTACCGGCTGTGGCCGCGCCGGCCGTGCCAGCCCCGCCCTTGGGCTCGCCCTCGTCGTCCTGGCTCGACCCGCACGCCGTCGCGAGCGTCAGTAGGCTAAATGCCAAGTACATGGAACCGATTCCCTTTTGCATGAAGTCTCCCTT